>CAVJKK010000235.1:0-3247 GCA_963649855.1 Anaerovoracaceae bacterium | reverse complement strand
AATTTAAGGATTGCAGTAAGGACGATGATTGAAATGCCCCAGTTGTGAACAAGTTTGTTAATCAGCTCAAGGAAGAATTTTAAGATTACTTCAAGCCAGCTTAAGAAACCGCTCGTCTGAATGCTGTTATCAAAGCGGACTCCGTCCAGTTTCCATACGTTGTTTTCAGGAATGTTGTAGGCACGCAGGTCTTTTTCGTTGCGCGGACCTGCATAGATGTAGTAAGTGTCGTTTGCTCCACTTGCACCAACCGGCAGACGGCTCATAATTGCCTGAGCGTTTGTCTTGTCCTGAAGTTCTGTTTTTGAAGTGTAGACAACTTTTTTATTCATCGAAGAATTGTCAGCAGGGAAGGTGAGGACTTCAAAATATTTTCCTGCCATTGCAACCCAGTTCCAGTTCTTTTCAAAAGATTTTGTCTGATTTGTTCCGAGAATGACTCTCTTTTTATTCTTTCCGTCAAAAGTAACGAACTGACGGTTTTCGTATCTGTTTACTTTCGGATTGTAGAAAGGTCCCATCTGCGGCGACGTGCGGATTGAATAAGAACTTCCGTTTGAATCAAGTCCCTGGAAATTTTCGCCCGGGGAAACGGTGACGTCAAGCCTGAATACGTAGTCAGAAGAATCAAAAGTGTAAGTCTTTACAAGTGTGAATTTACCCTTTGTTCCGTCAGGATTTTTTACGGCGTAATTCTTGAAAAATCCGATTTTTCTGTCGTCGATTTTTCTTGCCGTAAAGATGTCGTTGATAACCGGGGATTCCGTGTTTCCGATTGCGAGTGAAAACGCCCTGTTGCTGTCGGTTACGTTATCAACCATCTGAATAAAACCGTTCGTGTCAGAATCAATATGATCTTTCAATTCATAACTGATGATGTCGCCGCCACGGTTTGTAAACGTTACTTTTACTTTGTCTGTTTCGATTGTGTAAGTCTGTTCAGCTTCAGCACTTTCTTCTGCAGAAATAAATGCTTCTTTTTCTGAAGCCTTTACGATTGCTTCTTCATCTTCAGAATAGTTTTCTGCAACCGCTTCTACTACGGCTGAACTCTGATTTTCCTGTGCAGCAGGCGCCTGTTTTGGCATGACGTAAGTCTGCAGAAAGAAAAATCCAATCAAAACAACAGACGAGAGGCCTATAGCCCACGCAGTATTCTTTTCCATTGTTTTCTCCGGAATTTTTTTTTTAGATTTTATGGAACTGGATCATAACCGCCCTTAAATAAAGGGTTGCATCGCAGAATTCTTTTTACAGTAAGCCAGGAACCTTTTGCCGGACCATGTTTCTTCAATGCCAGAAGTGCATATTCCGAACAGCTCGGATAATACCTGCAGCACTTTGGAAACAGAGGCGAAATGCACCGCCTGTAAACTTTTACGAAAAAACACAAAAAATTTACAAGGAAATTCCGCATTCTTTTAAAAGTCCGGCCTTTTTACATAATGTTTGAAATTGATCACACCGCGAGTGGAACGAATCTTTTTCGGCAGGGGGGTACACTAAAAAAAGCATATCATAGCCGGTGTTCAGGTATGATTTAAGATTTCGGAAGGTTTCTCTACTGAACCGCTTTGCACGGTTACGTTCAACAGCATTACCAAAACCACGGGGAAGAGGAAATCCAATGCGATTGAATTTCAAGCCGTTCGGAAGAAAAAATAATTTTGCTCCGTAGATGCTTACTCTTTGCCCGTTTTTAAACAGATTCTTGATTTCTGAAGCGTTTTTTATCCTTTCATCGACTGTAAAACGCTTAGATTCTGACAAGCCTGCTTTCATTTTTTCAAAAAAGAACTAGTACTTGTTTTTTTCGTCAGCTACAGAAAGCTTTGCGCGACCCTTAGCACGACGACGAGCGAGAACAGCACGTCCGCCACGAGTAGCCATGCGGGCACGGAAACCAAATTTTCTATTTCTTTTTACTTTACTTGGCTGGTATGTTCTTAACATGGAACATTCTCCTTATTTTACGAAGTCTTTCGACTCCAAATTTTAAACAATATAGTGGGATAGACTATAGCAAATTTATTTGCCGTTGGTCAACATATCGTTTTTTATATCATCGAACATTTTTTGAATTTCTGGAGGAAGAACTGACTTTTTTCCTGTTTTTTCTTCCGTTGATTTATATGTAAATCCTTTTTTTTCCAGTTCAGCCTGTTCCTTTTCAAACTTCTTTTCTTCTTTTTCGCGGAATTTTTCTTCGTTATATTTTTTATTCAGGCTTGAAAGTTCAAAAGTCGTTCCAGCAAGTTTAAAAGCAAGCGTATCAATTTTAAGTTCCGGTGCTTTCATCTGAAAACCTTTCAGAATGTATTTCTTGTAATTTCCGAGCATCTGAATCCAACCCGGATGATCTGCTTCCACGAGAAGAATTCCATTCTGTAAGTCCACAACGTGAGAATGACTTGCCATATTTTTCCCGATGTTTTCGCCGTTTATGCTGTTCGACTTTATCGATTCGACAATCTGCTGCCAGAGCGTAAAAACTTTTTTTCCTTCCTGAAGTCGCGAAGAATCCAGATTTTTCACGACGCGCAGAATCATATCCGACGCGCTCATCATATTTTTATCATTCATTCCAGATTCCTCCTTCAATCTTGAAAATTTTCGTTCCCTCTCTCATATAACGCTCGTAAGGTTCGCCGGGCAAAAATGTACAGAACAGCTGGTCATATTCCGGCAGAAGCTGAGTTACAGACTGCCTTTTGTCCGGGTCAAGTTCCAGAAGAACGTCGTCCATTAAAAGAATCGGTTTTTTCTGAGTTACGTTTGCATAAAAAATCGCCTGCCCGATTCTGAGGAGAATTGCAATCAGTCGTCTCTGTCCGGTTGAAGCGGTGGAAGTAAAGTCCGCACCATTTCTTATAAAACGGATTCTGTCGCGGTGAGGTCCGCTCATTGTAGTCATTACGGCTTTGTCGATTTCCCTTTTTGAATTAAGAATTTCAAAAGCGCGCTGCGGGTCGGGAACGATGTTGAATTCATCTCCAGATTTCCAGCTCGGCTCGTATTTTATTGAAACGCCTTCTATCCCGGTAATTTTTTCGTACAGTTTTCCAAAAATCTGATTAAACTGAAAAATCGTATCCCGCCGTTTTCTTATGATTTCGACACCGTTCTGAACAAGCTGGCTGTCAAAGATTTCAAGCATTTCATAATTCTTGTCTTTAAGGCACAGATTCCGGCTTTTCAGGATTTTTTTATAGTTGCGACTCGTATCAATGTAAAAAACATCATACAT
>CAVJKK010000234.1:0-3255 GCA_963649855.1 Anaerovoracaceae bacterium | reverse complement strand
ATTCTGTACTGAAGGTTTATTGAAACAGAATACAAATCTGAAAATTTGTGCAGTCTGAGCGACGGGTGATACACATTCTGTTCCATCAGCAGAAGCGTTTTTTCGTAGAGGTTCTTCAAATCCGGGTGTTTTTTAAGGAATTTTCTGGCTCTTTTTTCATAAGAGTCTGTAAAAATCAGTTCAAACATCGGCAATTCTCTTTAAGTGTTCAGAAATGCCGTCTGTGTGTATCCTTCCGTTCTTAATGTCTTCTTTTGATTCTTTTAAGGCTGCGTCCAGTTCCAGTTCGCGCAGATGATTATAGTCAGAGAGCCTTAAGACAATGTACTGTTCTTTTCCGCGCACACTGATAATCGCTCCGTCATTCTTTTTGATGACAGATTCAAGGAGAGTTACGCCTTTTACCTTTAAATCGTTTGCAGTAATGGTCGCATTCATATCATCACCTCGCACTGTTAAGGGTACTCTTGAAAATACTATTTTTCAACCCATTCAAAATGCTGATAGTCTTTTCGGTCGGTCCAGTCTCCGCCCCATTCAAAGCCGCGGGACGTAAAGAGGCGGTAGGCAAGGTCTTCGCGGTCAATTTTGTAAGGGAAGTCTGCCGTGCGGTCGGTGTATTCTGCTCCATTTGCGGGCTCTATGTTCGTCTTTCCTCGCACTTTCTTGACGTACGGATTGTAAAGCGGGTTGATGTCTATTGCCAGCCCTGCTCCGTGCTTTGAAACTTTCGTCGTAAAGCTTATGAAACGGAAGTTAAAGCACGAAGAATTGTTGTCCGACATGCTCTGCTCATCGTCGGCGTTGTATTCGTCAATCAGGCGGATTTTTTCTATAGGATAGCTGGCTTCGTAGAGTTCTTTAAAAATATCAAGGACAGTTTCTGCGATTTTTTCATTGCAGACGAGTTCACCTTCAAGCGTCTTTCCGCTCAAATCCTTATGCAGAACGTGCAGATGCCTCAAGGATTCGCGCGGAATGGTGCAGTCTTCCTTAAAGGATTTTCCCTTCATCTTTTCAAAAAGAGAGTCGCTTATCTGGCTTATGTAAAAATCTTTGTTCAAAAGGTCGTCCTCATTCAGCTCAATTTTTTCAGACATTTCATCGCCCGGCTTGAAGGAAGCGGCAGAAAGCCCTGAAGCCATGCAGAAAATGCCCGTCAATATGAATAATTTTTTCATTCTGATATAATCCTTTTCATGCAGGAAGATTTGTTCAGAAAAAACGTAGAATTGAAAAAAGAAATGGAACTTTTGTACCGCGGTACGCGCTATAAACTCGGCTATGGAATTGACAACGCCGGCAAAAGCTATATTTCTTTCGGGGAAGAGTTCCTGCCGTCTGCGCATTTTTACACCTACGGTCAGCTCGTAAACGACGCAGTTTTAGGAATATCCCCGCTCAGGGATTCAATCGAAGTCCTTGAACTCTTAAACCCTTAGTTCCCGCGCTTTTTCCGTACCTTCCACGATTTTCTGTAAAATTGAGCACACAGGAGTTTCAATCCCGTGCTTTTTTCCGAGCGAAACAACCGTTCCGCAGAACCAGTCATTTTCACTTTTGCGTCCCGCCTTAAAGTCCTGTAGCATGCTTGTCTCTCCAAGCGGGTCCCAGCTTTCGCAGAGAGCAAGGTTATCTTCAATATGTTTCTGCGTAAGAGCAATGCCTTCCGCGTTCGCAACCCTTACGACTTCGCTGCCGGCAAGGCGCACTAAATCCCGGATTGCACTGAACTTAAACCCGCCGTAAGTAGAACGGCACACGGCACTTATAGTATTGAACGTAACGTTCAGCAGAAATTTCTTCCACTGCTCAAGGTGAATGTCGTCCGGATTCTTATAATCTATGCCCGAAGCCTTAAAGAGTTCACACAGACTTTCGGTGCGTTCCGTCTTAGAGTTATCCTTTTCGCCGAAGATGATGCAGCCCCTGCTCGAACACCTTATCTGATTTTTTTCGTGAATGGAGTTTACACTCAGCACAAAGCTGTAAAGAACCGCCTTTTCCCCGAAGACTTCTGCGAGGTCGCGCTCACTTTTGATGCCGTTCAGCACGGAAAGAATGAGCGTATCCTCTTTGACTGAAGACTTAATCAGACTGACTGCTTCTTTTAACTGAAGGTTTTTTGTCGCAATAATCACAAGGTCAGCCGCGCGTGCCTTCTGCGGAGAAACGTAATTGAAATCAAGTTTTCTGCCGTCTAAAAAGAGCCCTTCCGCCTTATACCGTTCAAGACGCTCCCCGTCCGCAAGAACCTGAACATTTTGTTTGCCGAGATACGCCGTCAAAGAGTCCGCAAGAACCGCGCCAACAGCGCCCGCCCCCGCAACAGATACAGTCTGAATTTTTTTCATGCCTTGAAGTTTAGTGTAAAAAGGAAAGTTTGTTAAACTGAAAAAAATAAAGATTCCCCGCAAACAGAGGCTTTTAGAGAAAAGCTTGTCGGGGGACTTTTTAAACTTACATCGAGCACATGTAAAACTGTGCAACTAAAAATTAAAGAGATTAATTATAAGAATGAACTCTAAATGCGGTTCATTCTGATATTGAATGCAACTGTTTTTTATCGGTTAAACCGCTGCATTTTTCTTTTTTGTATATGTCACGTCAGTAAGTTTCTGCCTGAGTTTTGCACAAGGCTGGAAAAGTACCCGTACCTCAGTAATATCATTTGACGTAACGTTCTTTTCATCCTCCTGCCCTTTCGCACTGAACGAAAGTTTTAAGATTGCAAAATCATCCAGTCTGACGCGGTTGGAATTTTTCAGATATTCGGGAATCTTATCAAGAAAACTCTCGATAACAGCCACAATATCTGCCGTATGCAGCGAACAGCCTTTTGAAATCTCTGACGCCAGTTTCCCGATGTCAATTTCATCAGAATACTCCGCCGTTGCATAAAACTTGGACTCATCCCTGTTGAACGGGTTTGCCCTTTTCTTTACAGAATACATCATAAGCGTATTCCTCCTCTTAATAATCTTGAAGTATCTTCGATAGAAGCACCTCCGCATGCGATAAAAACTTTTGAGATTCACACAGAACCTCTACTTTCCGGCCGGAAAAGTACGCTTTAAACATAGTCATAAAAAATCCAATCGGCAAATTTTTTTCAGCAAAAAATTCAAAAAAATGCACTTTTTTGATTAAAACGAAGAAATAACAGAATTAAAACACTCCGCTCAAAAGTCGGCAACCTTTGGGTTAAAAGTTGGCAACCTTTAGGTCAAAAGTTGGCAACTTTTGGGTGAAAAG
>CAVJKK010000233.1:0-3260 GCA_963649855.1 Anaerovoracaceae bacterium | reverse complement strand
ACGGGCGACGGCGGAACTCATCTTGACGGTTTCAGGTCGGCACTTTTGTATGTTCTGAAAAAGGCATTTGAATCAAACGAGAAACTTAAGAAAAAGCTCGACAAAGATGAAACTCTGACGGGTGATGACGTCCGCGCAGGACTCGTTGCCGTTCTTTCGATGAAAGTTCCAGAACCGGAATTTGTAGGACAGACAAAAGACAAACTCGGAAACCCGGAAGTTCGCGGAATTGTTGATTCACTCGTAAAGGAAAAACTTACGATTTTCTTTGAACTGAATCCCGCAGTCCTTGAAAAAGTTCTTGAAAAATCAATCGGAGAAGCTGCTGCCCGAATTGCTGCCCGCAAGGCAAAGGAAAATACCCGCAAAAAGACGGTCGGCGCTTCCTTCGTAAAGCCTGAAAAACTTTCGGACTGTTCAATCAAAGACAATCCCGCAATCTGTGAAGTTTATATCGTCGAAGGTGATTCTGCCGGCGGTTCTGCAAAGAAAGGACGCGATTCAAAAACTCAGGCAATCCTTCCTCTCTGGGGAAAAATGCTCAACGTTGAAAAAGTTGATCCTTCAAAAGTTATCGGAAATGACAAACTTGATCCTGTAATAAAGACTCTTGGCGCAGGTTTTGGAAAAGAATTCAATATTTCAAAACTCCGCTACCACAAGATTATCATTATGGCAGATGCCGATGTCGACGGTTCGCACATCCGCACTCTGCTTCTGACGTTCTTTTTCAGATATATGCCGGAACTTATTACGAACGGTTATGTTTATCTTGCGATGCCGCCGTTGTTTAAAGTTCAGCTTGGAAAAAAAGAACCTGTTTACTGTTATTCTGATGCAGAGCGTGATGCAGCATTGCAGGCGCTTGGTGACCAGCGTGAAAAGGCTGACGTTCAGCGTTACAAAGGTCTTGGTGAAATGGACGGTGAACAGCTTTGGGAAACGACAATGGATCCTGCAAGACGAAGAATGAGAGTCGTAACGATTCCGGATGCAGAAGCTGCAGACAGGATTTTTACGGTCTGCATGGGTGAAGAAGTTGAACCACGGCGCGAATTTATTGAATCGAATTCAAGTTACGCAAATCTGGATATTTAATTTTCAGAAGTAGCGGGAAACTCCCTTTTTAGAAAAAAAATTTTAGGAATAAATAATGCTTGAACAGGAAAAAACACCGGAAGGTGGAATTGTAATAAAAATTCCAATCGAAGAAGAAGTAAAACAGGCTTACATTGATTATTCAATGTCTGTAATCGTTCAGCGTGCACTGCCGGATGTCCGTGACGGTTTAAAACCGGTTCACCGCAGAATCATGTACGCGATGGACAAACTGAATCTTTCGAGCGGCGGAAAGACAAAGAAATGTGCAACAATTGTCGGTGAAGTGCTGGGTCATTATCATCCGCATGGCGACGCTTCTGTTTATGATGCCCTTGTCCGCCTTGGTCAGGATTTTTCCCAGAGATATACGACCGTAACTCCGCAGGGAAACTTTGGTACGATTGCCGGTGACCCTCCTGCTGCTTACCGTTACACCGAAGCAAAAATGTCTAAAATCACCGAAGAAATGACGGACGACATCAACAAAGAAACTGTTGATATGACGCCAAACTTTGATGATACGACGGTTGAACCTTCAGTCCTTCCTGCAAAATTTCCTTTCCTGCTTTGTAACGGCACGACCGGTATTGCTGTCGGTATGGCAACAAATATGCCGACCCACAATCTGCGTGAAGTTGCCGCTGCAATCAGTGCTTACATCGATAATCCTGAAATTTCCATTGATGAACTGATGAATTACATTAAAGGTCCGGATTTTCCGACCGGCGGTGTGATTTACGGTCGCGAAGGAATCAAAAAGGCGTATAAAACCGGACGCGGAAAAATTACGATCCGCTCAAAGTTCAATATTGAAACAGACAAGCACGGACACGAAAAAATCGTATTTACGGAAGTTCCTTATGGCGTAAATACGACGAATATCATCAAGCGCATAAATGAATTAAAAGACAACAAGGTCATCGAAGGAATTGCAGACGCAAACGATGAAACTTCAGACCGCGTCGGCATGCGCCTTGTCGTTGAATTAAAGAAAAACGCAATCACGAAAATTGTCCTGAACCAGCTTTTTGCCAAAACTGACCTGCAGTCAAATTTCGGTGTAATCAATCTTGCCCTTGTTCCTGTAAAAAAAGAGGGCGGACTTAGATACGATGAACCGCAGCTGCAGCTTCCGCAGATTTACCTTAAGCCGCAGGTTTTAACGTTAAAGCAGCTCATCGAATATTTTGTTGAACACCGCGACGAAGTAATTACGCGCAGAACGATTTACGATTTGAAAGTTGCAAAACACAAGATGAAGATTTTGCAGGCTTTGATTACGGCAATCAATAATATTGATGAAGTAATTAAAATCATAAAATCAAGCCGCGATACGGAAGAAGCAAAACTCAGACTTGAAGAAAGATTCAATTTTGATGATGAGCAGGCACAGGCAATCGTTGATATGCCTCTTAAGCGCCTTACACATCTTCTCGTTGAAGACCTTGAAAATCAGATTAAAGAACTTCAGCTTCTTATTGATCATCTGGAAGACCTGCTCGCACATCACGAAAAAATCCGCCAGCTTATCAAAGATGAAACAAATGAACTTGCAGACAAATATGGTGATGACCGCAAGACTGACATCGTGGCAGATGAAGTTGAACAGATTAATACCGAAGACATGATAAAAGAGGAAGAAGTTGTAGTCCTCATTTCTAAGATGGGATACATCAAGCGTGTTCCTCTCACACAATACAAGGCTCAGAGCCGCGGTGGAAAAGGCAGCATGAGCGCAAACCTTATCGAAGGCGATTACATCAATCAGATTTTTACCGCTACGACAAAATCGTATATTACGTTCCTTACAAATGCCGGAAAAGTTTACTGGATCAAAGTTCATGAAATTCCGGAAGCAAGCAGGACAAGCCGTGGCTCAAGCGTAAAGTCTTTGATTCAGCTTAGTCCGGATGAAGAGATTTCAACAATCGTAACAATGAAAAATTATGCTGACAATATGTATATCTTCATGGCGACGGCAAACGGTGTCGTAAAGAAGTGCAAGACTACGGAATTTGCAAATGCAAAAACGCGCGGTGTAATCGGCATTAAACTTCATGACGGAGACCAGCTTGTGAGTGCGATGGCGACATCCGGAACCTGCGATGCAATGCTGATTACAAGAAAAGGTCAGGCGCTGAGACTTTCAGAAGAAAGTG
>CAVJKK010000232.1:0-3263 GCA_963649855.1 Anaerovoracaceae bacterium | reverse complement strand
TCAACGCGGCGGTTGTACTCCTTGTTTTTCGTCTTGCCGCTGCCGGATTTTGTGTTCATTCTGTCGGCGGATACGCCCAGTTCTTCAAGTTTCTGCTCTACGGATTTTGCACGGTTCAGGGCGAGTTCCGTTTCTTCATCCGTCCAGTCTTCGCCGTCTGGGTTTACGTAGCCGGTGATTGTGACGGTGTAATCTTCGTATTTTTCATCAACTAAAATCTCGTAGACCTTGGAAAGCACGTCATTGTTGCTTCTGTTGTTCAGGAGTTTCGTGCTGTTTATCATAAACGAAAGCGTCGGAATCTGAATTTCAACCGAGCCGTCTTTCTTCTTGTTTACTTCGACGGATTTTACGACAACGGGTTCACGCCGGCTTGCACTCACAGCCACAAACTTCTCGTCTTCCCCGGTATTTCCGTAAACGTCAGTCGCAGAAAGGCTGTAGTCAAGTTCTTCCCCGCTCTTTACGGTTCCGCCCCCCGCAAGTTTTCCGTCCCACTCAAGTTCTTCAGGCGGCGTTCCCTTGTCGGACTTTTCATAGACAACGCGGTTATTCTGCTTGATTTCAAGTTTCCATCTTCCCACGGGAACAGCACTAGCAACGTTCAGTGCAAGCTTTAAGATGTCGTCAATCCCGTCTCCGTCAGGCGAAAAAGCGTCCCCGATCTGCGAAACTTTGACTTCAGGCTTGCCCGAATAGCACGTAAAGCCCGAACTTTCTGCATTTACGCTGCCCGTCATTCCGTATTCAACCTTGAGGCGCGAAGTAAAGCGTCCGTCTGCAACCGTTCCGCCGGAAGTAAGACCGTTCCATTCGATTACGGAAGGCAATTTGTCGCCGGCAAGAGTTTTTACCACGTTGCCGTTTTCATCGACGATTTCAAAAATGTATTCCGTAACTTTAGAAGGCTCGCTCGCGTCAATCTTAAAGGCAATCTTTCTGCAGTCGCTGTCAGAACTTTCAGGCGAAAAACCCGCCTTTGAAGGCACAATCCGCACAGTTCCCGCCGGCAGAGAATACTGCGCGTCCCCCGGCTCGTCTCCCGTAAACACTTCCGCGACGATTCCCTCTTCCGTCATTTTATATTCAACCGCTTCGTCAGGAAAAACTTTACTCACTTCAACCCTGTCTTCAGCAAATTTTTCATCCTGCACAGCCTCTTCTGCAAATTTACTGAAAGCAACCGCTTCCTTTTTTTCAACGGGAAGCTCGGGCGCAACGGAATCTTCAAGGGCAACCAGCTCGCTCAAAGGCTTTTCCGCCGCTTTTTCCAGAGGCAGGTCAACGTTCACTTTTTCAGACTCGTCCGCAACCTTCATTTCGTCATTTCTGACGTTTGCAAAATCAAGGTCGATTCTTTCAGGCTTTTCATTTGCACGCCGCGCAATTTCTTCGCTCAAAAGCGCAATGAGCCGCTCAATTTCTTCCCGCTGGGGAGTGTCTTTTTCCTTTTCAAGATAGGCAGCGTAATTTTCCTTCGCGTCCTGCAGGTGATCCTGCTTTAACTGCGCGTTGGCACGGTTCAAGTAGGCAGGCGCAAAGTTTTCGTCTTCACGGATTGCAATTGCATAGCACGCTTCGGCACGGGCATAGTTCGTGAGCGCATAGGCAGAGTTCCCGGCATTGTACGCAAGAATCTTGTGATTTGTATTTTCCTTTGTAAGTCCGCGGGTACAGCACGCAAGTGAGCGCGTAAAATCCCCCGTCTGATAATAGGCAACCCCGAGATGAATCCACACGTCGGGATTTATGTCTTTTTCTTCCACGCATTTTTCAAAAAAAGGAATCGCTTCGGCAGGCTTGTTCAGACCGAAAAGTTCTTCCCCTTTTGCAAAATCCTCGTTATAGACAAAAACAGGCTCTTCTTTCTTAACATCCGCACCTTTTGAAACAGAACTCTTTTTCCCCGTCAGATTTTTTTTCGCCTGACCGGAACAGAGGGCAAAACAAAGCGCAAACAAAACAAAAAAAACAAATCTTTTCATACTTAAAATATCGGAACTCAGACGCTAAATTTCACAATTTTAAGGGCGTTCCCCGCGCATCGCGCGGGTCGTGCTTTCCGTGGTTCCGCTTACGCTCCAATGCTTCGCATCGCGCCTTCAGCGCGCCACTCCAATCACTAACGCTTGAGCGTAATCCCCAGCTTCATTAAAATCCTGGCAATGAAGCAGAACGCAGACATAAAGGCAGTTGTATTCGACTTTGACGGAACGCTTTACGACAAAAAAGGACTTTCGCTCCGCCTGTTCCTTAAAAACCTCTTTCACCCGGTTCGTCTTTACAAAACGCACAAACTCTGCGTTTCCCTGCGCGGAAAGGATTTTAAAACCGAAGCCGCATTCTTTGATGAACTTTTCACGCAGCTTGCCTCTCAGACAGGGCTCACCAGAAAACAGGCAGAAAAATGGTACAGAGAAAAATACCTAGCCGGAATGATAAGGATTCTTGAAAAAAGTTACCGCGCAAGAAAAGGCGTCAGTGAACTTTTGCGGACAATCCGCGAAAAAAACATAAAACTCATTCTCTACAGCGACTACGGCGAATGTGAAAAACGCGTAAGCGCCGTGGGCTTAAATCCGGAAGACTTTGATTCGCTTTATTCATCGTCAATGTTCGGCGGCTTAAAACCCGACGCATCCGCCTTTGAACGCATGCTCAAAAAAGAAAACTTAAGTCCAGAGAACGTCATCTTTGCCGGAGACAGCGACGCGTGCGACAGAGCCTGCGCAGAAAAAGCAGGCGCGCTTTTCTATTCAGTAAAGACAGACGAAGACATCGGAGGACTTTTAAGATTTTTTCAATCGTATTGATGACGAAAGCCGGTTTTTATTTCAGCAATCGTAGTCAGTACGAAAACCATTTTTGATTTCTGTAATCGTACTGAGTACGAAAGCCGCTTTTTTAAATTTCAGCAATCGTACTGAGTACGAAAGCCGTTTCCTTGAGTTTTCTGCAATCGTACTGAGTACGAAAGCCGTTTTTTGAAATTTCAGCAATCGTACTGAGTACGAGCACGACGTCCTGTCGTGCACAAAAAACTTCGTTTTTTGTCGGGGTTTTTATTCTTTAGCGCCATCCGTGGCGCAACTTATTAGGAAAAATGTCAAATAGCCGTAGCCGGGGTTCTGTCCACGAACGCGTCTTGAGCTTGTCTCAACCACGCGGCTCGTGGCAGGTTCCCGGCGAGAGGCTATTTGAATTTTCTGCAATCGTACTGAGTACGAAAGCCGTTTCCTTGAGTTTTCTGCAATCGTACTGAG
>CAVJKK010000231.1:0-3271 GCA_963649855.1 Anaerovoracaceae bacterium | reverse complement strand
TAGCCTGATGTCGAGTTTTTGAATTATTGTATAAATTGTCAAAAAAAGGCGTAGGGAGGGGCTGGCACAAACAGAGCGACAGAACTGTCGCATACTTGCCTCCTCTGTTTGATGACAGAACCGACCGAGAGCCTTTTTTAGACGGTTACTTTCAAAAACTTAAAATTTAGGTTGACTGGATTTTTTTTATTTATGACGTCATCTTTACGGGTGGCGTCTTTTTTTTTTAGACTGTGGACTTCAAAAAACGGATTCTGACCAAAAATTGCAATTTTTAAATGATTCCATTAAAATTGACCCAGTTGCAATCACCAATGGAGGAATCATTCACTATGCGCAGAACTTATGTAGCCGGAAACTGGAAAATGAATATGGATAAAGAAAGTTCCATATCTCTTGTAAAGACTCTGGTTGAGCAGTTGAAAGACTGCAAAAATAAGGTGATGATTGCGCCTCCTTCGGTTTATCTTGACTGCGTTTCCCAGCTTGTAAAGGGAACGAATATTCTTCTCGGTGCGCAGAACTGCGCTGCAACAGACAACGGCGCCCACACCGGAGAAATTTCCGTTACCATGTTAAAAAATCTCGGCGTTCAGGTCGTAATTCTCGGACATTCTGAGCGCCGCTACGAATTCGGCGAATGTGACGAACTTATCAACATGAAAGTTGTACGCGCCCTTGCCGCAGGTCTTGATGTAATCATCTGTATCGGCGAACTGCTTGCACAGAGGGAAGTCGGACGGGCAGAAAAAGTGTGCGAACGTCAGCTGAACTCTGCATTGATGGGTGTTTCCAGAGAACAGCTTTCCCACGTGACAATCGCCTATGAGCCGGTGTGGGCAATCGGAACGGGAAAGACCGCCACTCCGGACGATGCCCAGCAGATTCATTCTTACGCCCGCAGGGTAATCGCAAAAATGTACGACCAGGAAGCTGCCGACAACATGATAATTCAGTACGGCGGTTCAATGAACGTAAAAAATTACAGGGAACTTTTAGCCCAGACAGACGTTGACGGAGGACTGATCGGCGGTGCATCCTTAAAAGCCGAAACCTTCGTTCCAATCTGCAACGGATAAAAACTGAACGAAGCAACGCTTCAGACTGCCGGTAGACACGGCGGAAAACTTTTTTCAGCGTGGCTGTAAACTGTAAAAACTCTGAATTTTTCGTTATTCTCTTCTATACTCTACACCTTCAGTCAAATTGACATTTTTATTGCGATTCAATAGAATATGCAAACTATAAAGAAACCGCGGGTTTTCCATTCCCGCCTTTTGGAGTAATTAAATGAAAGTTGTTTTGTTGGTAGCATTTGTAATCATCTGTGCACTGCTCGTTCTTCTGGTTCTTGTTCAGGATGAAAATAACAGCGGAATGGGCGGACTCTTGAGCGGCGGAAACTCTGCTGCTTTTGGTTCACACTCTGCATCGATCCTTACAAAAACGACTGTAGTTCTTGCTATTCTTTTCTTCGTTGTAACTCTGGCTCTCGCTAAAGTTCTTCCTTCTAAAACCGTTTCTTCTGATGCTGACCTGCTTAAAGCTGCTCAGACTGAAGGAAAAGTTGCAGAAGAGGAAGCACCTGCAGAAACAGAAGCTGCTGCAACAGAAAACACTGAATGGTGGAAGACAGAAGCTCCAGCTGCTGAACAGAACAAATAGTACATTTAAAAATACATCGTTTTCTCTGGCCCATAAGGCTAATTCTGGAGAAAACCAAGGGGATACATAATGGTTCTTGAGAATGTTTTTACAAAGGAAAGTATCATTATTGATCTGGAAAGTACAGAAAAAGACGAACTGTTTGAAGAGATGGTTGAAGCTCTTCACTCGTTGAATCCTGATTTGGACAGGGCAGAAGCACTTTCTGCCCTTGAAGAACGCGAATCAAAGATGACTACAGGTATTGGACATTCTGTTGCAGTACCACACGCCTTCGTTCCCTCGCTGGAAGGCACACTCGGAGTTGTCGGAATCAGCCGTAAGGGTATTGATTACGACGCCGTTGATAAAGCACCCGTTCACATTGTATTTATGCTTCTCGCCGGTAAAGATCAGACCGAAAAACATGTGCAGATTTTAAAATCTCTGGCTATTCTGGTTCAGAAAGAAGGTTTTGTAGAAAAACTTGTTTCATGTAAATCACAGTCAGAAGCATACAATTTGATCGTACAGTCTGAAGAGGCTGTCTGAGGCAGGTGAAATATGGCAGAAAACGAGTCAAACGTAATTGAGCATCTTCTTGAAGTTGAATCTGTTGCATCTTCTTACACAAACGAAGCAAATGCAGAAGCAACGAAAATTCTGAATGCCGCAAAAGCAAAAGCTGAACAGGAATATCTCGCTCAGGTGACAGAAAAAACGACTGCACTTGAAAAGTCTTTTGAAGAAGATTCTTCTAAAATCAGGGAAAAAGTTATTTCCGAAATCAACTCTTACAAAGAGTCTATTGAAAAGTCGACCCAGGACGTTCAGGCTTTTAACGCCCTTATGGATCGTCTCGTCTTAAAAAAATAGGTGGCGGTGCGGTATGATGGATAAATCTGCTGCAGATGCTTACATCTATGCAAAAGTATCCGGAATGCTCTCCCGGGCTTATTCCGGAAAAAATGCTGAAAAGCTATACTCTGCAAAAACATTAACAGAACTCTACGGGCTGCTTTTTAGCGGTGAAGTGCCGGCTGTTCCTGAAAACCTTCTTGCAAAAGAGATTGAGGAAAAGGCTGTCCGCACTTTTATTGATGAGTATTGTCAGCTTGCGGAGTGTTATTCTGCTCCTCAAAAAGTTCTTGTAACCCTCCTTCAGTCTTATGATTACGGAAATTTAAAATCGATTGCCGGTGCGCTTTGTATCAAGGAAACTGCCTGCCCTGATGTTCTTGATCTTGGAAAGTACGCGCTCTTAAAATACAAAAACTGGCCGAATATTGCGAAAATCACAGAAGGTTCTGAACTTTCGTGGTACAACATGGTGCCTGATATTGCTGAACAGCAGGAAATGGACACAAAACTTGATTTTCAGTATCTGCACAGGCTCTGGGACGATGCCTGCAGGACTGAAGCAACCGTAAGAAATGAACTTGAAGCTTTAATTTCCCTTGAAATTCAATTCCGCAACATAATCTGGGCAATGCGCCTGAAGATTTACTACAAGATGAGCAGCGAACAGATTCGCGAAAAACTCTTTTTTGAAAATCAAAAGGCGGAAATAAAAGTTTTTGCCATCATTCACCCCCGAGCCTTAAACCTTCAGTAACACGGCGTATAT
>CAVJKK010000230.1:0-3286 GCA_963649855.1 Anaerovoracaceae bacterium | reverse complement strand
CGGTAACTTTCAATCTGTTCCATATTTGGATTTGCAGCCAGCTCGTCGCCGGCAGAGTCAACTTCATCTTTTAAGAAGACGATTGCGTCTTCAATTTCCATTCCGGCAAGTTCAACCGGAAGTCCTTCGCTCGCAAGTTCAAATTCTTCCTTCGACTTTTGAATCGAATTCGCGAAAGAACTTTTTTTTACTGAAGTTGATTTTTCATTTTTAGAAGCCTCTTTTGCCTGTTTCTGAGCCATAGCCTGTGCAGCCGCAAAATACAGAGACTGTCCATTTATTCCGTCAACTCCAGCCATATTTTTAAATTACCTTGCTTCTTATTGCCTGCTGATTGATGAATTGCTGCGAAGCCCTGTTGAAATCTTCTTCGCTGCTCAATGAAATGCAGTGCCCGTTGAAAATTACGTTTTCTTCAATCTGGATGCTTTTTGTGATTAAATCCCCGATTACGATTGAATTTGAAAGGAGTCTGATTCCGTTCGGGGCGGTGACGTTTCCGAGCACGATTCCGCCGATTACGATTGATTTTGCGTGAATGTCGCCCTTGATTTTTGCGCGGTCGCCGATTATCACGTTGCTGGAACTTTCGATTCTGCCGTTGATGTCTCCGTCAACACGGATAAAGCCGTTGATTTTTACATCGCCGGAAACAAATGAGCCCGGACCTACGAGTGTGTTGATTGAAATATCGTCAGAAGTAAATGCCATTTTATTTTGAAAGTTTTACGTTTACGTATTTTGAAGGGTCTACTACATCCGAACCAATGTGGATTTCGTAATGAAGGTGAGGACCTGTCGTAATACCAGTGTTACCGATTGTACCGATAACCTGACGCTGAGAAACAAATTCTCCTTTTTTTACGCGCGCAGTCTGCATGTGGGCGTAACGTGTGTAAATACCGTGTTTATGCTTGATGATTACGAAGTTACCGAAACTGAAGTCATAGCCGACAGAAACAACCTGACCATTTGCCGTTGCTACGATTGAATCCCCGCTTCGACCCATTGAAAGATCAAGTCCCTTGTGAATGTACCACTGACCTGTAATCGGGTGCAGAGTCTGACCAAAAGGCTGTGAAACATACCCGATACCGCCGCGAATCGGCCAGATGTTAGGAATGTCCGTAAAAAGAGTTCCCTGACTTTCGAGCATTTTTCCAATCTGTTCAATCGGCTGAACGGCGCTTTCAAGGTAAGAATTCAACTGACGGATATCAACGGCTTCTTTTGTTGAACCGGTAACCTGACTTTGCGTATCAAAAAGTGAAGAAAGGTCAGAATCGTTCATTGAAGCCTTGGAAACAGAAGTTGAGTTGTCAATTCCCAGAAGCGAAAGCGACTGTGAAAGCGAAGACTGAAAGCGTTTTGCAGTCTGTAAAAGATTGTTGTTTTCGTCGCGGAGTTCGTCGAGGCTTGCGAGGGTCTGACGGTTTTCGTTCATCAGCCTGCTGATTTCTGCACTTGAGCCGGCAGCCTGACGGTTAAAATATACAAAAGAAGAAATTATTCCGATGATGAGGAGGATTCCAAAGCACAGCGCAAAGACATTTGTCTGAAAATTTACTACCTTGCTCTGTGAATGAGGAACAATCATGATTGTAAGTTTACTGTCGCAGATTTTGAGGACTGACGCAAAAAAATGACCAATCTTACCGAAGAATTCCTTTGCGGCTGAAGAAAAAGAAGAGGCGATGTTTTTTTCTATTTTTTTATAATGTCTGGTTTTAGCCATTTTTTCTCCAGTGACAGTAAGTCACCAAACAGTATTTTATAATAACAGAGCACTTTGTCTGTGTCAAACAAGGCAGATGCGTGTGCCCTGTCCTCAATTTGACATTAAATAATTTTCCGTATATTATCGGTAATAATCAGTTTGCAGATTACTGCTTTTTTCATAGTAGTCTGTCATTTTCACTTTCTATTTCGGAAGAACACAGCCATGCAGTTTTTTGATACTCACGCTCACATCGGGCTTATTTACGATGATCCTATTGAACAGTTACGCGTAATTACGCAGGCGCGCCTTGCGGGGGTTACGAGAATTGTGTCCATCAATAATTCCCTTCATGATTTTAAGAAAGTTTACCCTAATTTAAAGGCACTTCCGGGGGTTTATCATGCTGTCGGAGTCGCTCCGTCAGAAGTTACCTCTCCGGGCAAAGACTGGATTAAAACGATTGAAGAAAGTCTTTCCCTGCCAAATGTGGTTGCAGTCGGTGAAACAGGGCTTGATTATTACAAGCAGTTCGGCGACAAGCGTACACAGATGGAACTTTTCATCACTCAGCTTGAAATCGCAGAAAAACACAACCTGCCGGTAATCATTCACAACCGCGAAGCCGGAAACGATGTTTTTGAAGTTTTAAAGCAGCGTCTTCCGTCCAAGGGAGCAATTTTTCACTGTTACAGCGAAGATGCAAAATACGCAAAGAAATGTCTCGACGCAGGATTCAACGTTTATTTTTCTTTTGCTGGAAATTTAACTTACCGCAACGCACGCAACCTGCACGAAACGGTTTTGAATATTCCTCACGACCGCATTCTGATTGAAACGGAAAGTCCGTTCATGATTCCTGCCGAATTCCGCGAGAAAAAACGCACAAAGCCGGCTTTTCTGCCTTCGACCGCAAGATTCCTTGCAGAAATGCTCGAAATTCCGCTTGAAGATCTGGCTAAGCAGCTTTGGACGAACAGCTGCAAAATCTTCAATCTGCCGGAATAACCGGAATAAATGAATTCGCTCTATCACCCTGTTTCGATTGGTTCTCTTAATCTTGAAGGAAATATTTTTCTTGCCCCGATGGCAGATTTTTCTGATTCAAGTTACAGAAGCGTCTGTGCCAGCTGCGGAATGGATTTCGGCTACACGGAACTGATAAGTTCAGAAGCACTCGTCCGCGACAACAGAAAAACGTTTGAAATGATGAAGCGCGCGCCGAATGAAAAATCATACGCCGTTCAGATTTTCGGTTCAAATCCGCAGACAATGGCAGACGCCGCAAGAATCGTTTTGCAGAAAACTTCGTGCGAATGTATCGACATAAACTGCGGCTGCCCTGTTCCAAAAGTTACGAAAACCGGTGCTGGCAGCGTCTTGACCCGCGAACCCGACAAACTTTTTTCCATTACAAAAGCTGTAGTTGAAGCCGTAAGCAGTTTTGAAGGCGAACGCAAAGACAGCGATGGTTTTGTTCCGTCGGTAAAAGGTGCAGTTCCCGTTACGGTAAAAATTCGCACGGGTTGGGATTCCACTCACATCACATACAAAGAATGTGCGCAGGCT
>CAVJKK010000229.1:0-3303 GCA_963649855.1 Anaerovoracaceae bacterium | reverse complement strand
TTGCCAAACTTCCGCTACTGATATTTTTCAGAGCTGTGGAAACGATGAGCTTATAGACCTTGTAACGGCTGTAAATGCCGGGGATAAAGACCGGATTGACATTGTGGAAGTCTGCGGTCAGCTTGAAGCGTATGATGAGCAGCAGAGAGCGGTGAACGACCCTGAGACAAATATAAAGACTTATCCAATGCTTGACGTGAAACAGCGTGCGAAAGTAGCCGCTCATGTAAAAAGCGGGACTGCAGGAAGCGTTACGGCGCCGGCTACTACAACGGGCTGGGTAAAAATTGCAGAGGTAAAAATACCGGCTAATTCCACAGAAATTAAGGCTGAGAATATATTCCCTGTAACAGCTGACACTGAAGGAATAGACAATACCGGCTGGACTAATGAGAAGCAGGCGACAGTGAATATCGGACGCATAAGCGAGCTTAACCGCAGGTTCCGGACAGAGCACAGTCAGGACGGAACTCACAAAAGCAAGGTGATTCACGCGGCAAACGTTGATTTTGGAACAGCCTCAACGCAGGTGAACGCAACGAAAATACCGAAGGGCGGAGTGTCAAAGACTGTAGGAAGCTCAGAGCTTTATCCTACAGACACTGTTAATGATACTGCCGGAAAACTTGCGGACGAAATAAACCGGCGGAATTTCCAGAATATAGGCTCTACAGCGGACGGAACGGCTAAATATTTTAAGATTGGAACTCCGCGGCAGGCTGATATAATAACATTGCTTGCAAGAGGCGGGGAAAGTCTTTCTATTGGAATGGAAGAATCTGGCGATGTTTATAAGTGGGCTTCCTACGCTGCAAGGGTCAGCAACGCTTATACAAGCATTTTGAAGCTTTATTATGATACAAGCAATAATCTTGTTGTTTATCTTCAGTCAGCCTCGGAATTGAGCGTAAAATCTTTGAACGGTCTGGCTTATTCCGTTTCTGAGCTTGACGAACTTCCTTCAGGAGCAAAAGAAATTCCTGTTCTTACGCTTGAGCGGGACAGCACGCCTGTAAAAGACAGTGCAAATCTTGTAACATCTGGCGGAGTTTATAAGGCAGTGAAAGAAATTTCGGACAAGATAGATGAAGCCAATTCAGATATTGAAAAATTGCAGTCTGAAACAGAATTATCTCTAGAGACAAAAGTCAACAAAGAAAGCGGTAAAGGACTTTCCGCAAATGATTTCAGCGATGACTACAAGAAAAAGCTGGACGGAATAGAAACCGGAGCAAAAGCGACCGTTGTTGACAGTGAGCTGAACTATGAAAGTGAAAACCCTGTACAGAACAAGATTGTAACAGCCGCATTTAACAGCATTTCATCAGACGCCAATGAAGTTTTTTCACGGTATGAGTATACAGCGGGCGTTACAAGGGTTGCCACGACACAAAACATAACTCTTTCAGGATTGCAGACTATAGACGGTATTTCCGTTGAGGCAGGTTATCTTGTTCTTGTAAAAAATCAGACGGACGCAACAGAAAACGGAATTTATGAGGCTAACGCAAATGTCTGGAACAGAGATTCAAAATATGCTTCCTTCAGCGGGTTTAAGGGAAAGTTGTTCGTTATCACCGCTGGAAAACAGAAAAACAAAATCTTCTATACGCCGCAAATGGATGCGGAAATCGGAACTGATGAGCTTAATTTCATTGAGTACAAGAAAATTAACACTCAGGAGATAGCCGACAGCGCAATCACGAACGACAAGATTGCCGACAGCACGATAGACTTCAAGAAGCTCGTTGCGCAGACGGCTTTTGACGTTCAGTGGCCGGTGGGAGTTACCTACGTTCAGTATCCACAGCAGGCAAGCCCTAACGACCTCTGGGGAACATACAGCACATGGGAAGAGATTGACTATGACGGAGCGTTTTTTAGAGCTTCCGGAGGCAACGCAAGCGACTTCATAGAAGAATCGGGCGATTTGAGTAAGCAGGAGCAAAGCATTGAATCGCACTCACATGATTTTAGTGTTTCAGGAACTACCGACGGAATGTCCGGCGATAGCTATGTAAACCATCCGGGACATACAGACTCAGGAACAAATTCAGCCAGAAGCAAATATAACGGAGGTAACGGAGAGCACTATAATTATTCTTCCAGCGGACGGCATGACGCAAATGCGATATATATTGACCTTTCACATACCCACAGTTTTTCAGCGTCAGGAACAACCGACAATTTTGGAGACTCTGAGACCAGACCACAGAACTTCACAATGAGAATCTGGAAGCGTACCGCTTAGGAAACTCTTTTCCACACTCTTACAGTATAGTTTTCAGGCCTTGTCTCCGTTCCGCTGTTGGCTTCGGTTTCGCCTGAAAACTCGAATGAGTGGGTATGCTCCACGTTGATTGACAATGTGGAAGGATTAGAGCCACCGGAATTGTCGCCTCCGGCCCAGCCAATGCTTCCCGAGGCTGACATATTTCCGGAAGAGGAAATAGAACGTCCGTTGAACAGTCCTTCCCATGATGAAACAACCTTTCCGGTGGCGTTCGCCGACATGTTGCCCGTGTCGCCCGAGACAGCGAACTCATGAATATGCCCTTTTATATCCTCCGCCTGCTTACTCAAATCGCCCGATTCTTCTATAGTTTTTGTTATGAATAAAAATATTTACTAAATATCAAATAAAAGGTATAAAACTCAGAGGTGATAAAATGGTTTATGGGTATATTCGTGTAAGTACTGGAAAGCAGACGCTTGAAAATCAGAGACTTGAGATTAGAAAATATTGCAAAAATCATGGGTTGCGCAATGTGGCTTTTATTCAGGAGACTGTAAGCGGAACTAAAAAACCGGAAAAGCGTAAGCTGGGAAATCTTTTAGAGAGCGTTTGTGAAGGCGATATAGTTGTGATAGCTGAAATCTCCAGACTTGGACGTTCTTTGATAATGATTCTAAATGTCTTGCAGATGTTTCTCGAAAAGGGCGTTCAAGTCAGAGCGATAAAAGAAAGGTATGAACTTGGCGATAATATTCAGTCAAAGGTGCTTGCATTTGCATTTGGACTTTCCGCTGAAATTGAGCGCCAGCTTATAAGCGACAGAACAAAAGCGGGACTTGCAAGAGCGTTGAAATCTGGAAAGAAACTTGGAAGACCGAAAGGAAAGTGTCCGGCTAGATACAAACTTACTGGAAAGGGCGGTGTTATCCGGAGGGCAAGGGCTGACGGAAAAACAAAATCAGAAATTGCAAGGGGGCTTGGTGTTACCTGGGTTACTCTTGATAAATACATGACAAAGGAAAGGATAAAATGACAATTAAAAAAAAAGAAGTGATATTGAAAGTATT
>CAVJKK010000228.1:0-3304 GCA_963649855.1 Anaerovoracaceae bacterium | reverse complement strand
GGCGTTACTGAGAATGTGAACGGCGCGATAAATGAGATTACAAATCTGGGCGAATACATAATTAATGATACTGTCAGGGAAATCCAGAATTCAGCAATAAACTTGTATGTTTCGGCTTCTGATGTTTGCGCAGCTTGCGTGAATCTTGCCGATTATGCGGAAAACGGACTTAGCAATTCGTCCTTTGAAGGGCAGTGGGAGCAGGTTCTTAATGAGTACAATATTGACAGCAAGGATTCATTTGACGACCTTGTAAAAATAATGGCGGATAAACTTCGTGTTGACGGATTCGAGATAAAAAGCGAGACAAAAGGTCAGGTTGCGGTTTCAGAAAAAGACGGAACTGTTTATTACGGTATTGTGGAGCATACAGTTGAGCAGGGGGAAACTTTTGAAAGCATGAGCATGAGGTTTTACGGAACTACTGATTATGCGGAATTTTTGCAGAGTGTGAATGAAGCTAGCGGCATAGACACAACTGATGTTGATACAGATGAGGACAGTGATGATATTGTAACGGCTGGTTCTGTGATAAAGATTCCGGTTCTGAAAGAATCTAGCCAGCAGTCTTTTGCGGACGTTATAAAAGCTGAAAATGATTTTGACAGTTTCGGAAAAGATGTAAAGACTGATTCAGACGGCGATTTTGAAACATCTAACGGCGATTTAGCGGCGACTGGATACGAAGAAACTCTTAATCAGGCGATAATATCAAGACTTTCAACTATTGCCGGAACAAAAATCAGAGATACAGCATATGGCATAAAATCTGAGATTGGAACAGGAAGCGCAGTCAACGCTTATCTTACAGCCTCCATAGAAAAGACAATTCTTGAAGATGAGCGTATTGAATCTGTTGACAGTATTCAATACGAGGGAGACGGAGACAATTTGAATTATACGGTTGTATATACGGCAAAAAATAACAGTCAATACCAAGTTAGTGGAGAAATATAAATGCAGACAAAAAGCTATAGTGAACTTTATGAGGAAATGAAAGCGCAGGTTTCGGCGAATACGGACAAACTCACCGATTTTTCAGAAGGTTCTATAATCCGGAGCTTTCTTGAGGCGGTCGCACGTGTCGGAAGCAGAATCTACATAGATACAAAAGTAGGCTACGATAACAATCTGAAAGCTGTTCCGTATGCGATTTTCAATTTTCAGAAGAAAGAGGGAAAAAAAGCAACCGGGGAGGTTATTTTTTCAAGTTCTACCGCAGTTTCTGATTCGACAGTTATTCCTATTGGAACAGAAGTCGCAGCTGGAGACCTCACTTATAAGACTACTTCTATCGGACTTATTGAGGCGGGGGAGCTTGATTCAAACTCAGTTTCAATTCAGGCCGAGGAAACAGGGACTGAATATAATGCTCTTCCTGATGCGGTAGACACAATAAAAACTGTTCTTTCCAGCAATGTTGTTTCAGTCAGAAACGATGCGAAAATACAGGGCGGGGCAGACGAGGAAACAGACAGCGAGCTTCTTTCAAGATTCCGTATTTACATAAACGGATTGCAGGGCTCGAATACTTTCGGTGTAAAATCTGCCGTGCTTGCCATAGACGGAGTTCGGAGCTGTTCTATTGAGGAGCATACGCCGCCTAAAGACGATGTATATAACTTTACTGTGTGGGTTGATGACGGAACTGGAAACATGAGCGATGACTTGAAAGAAAGCATTATTGATGTGATTGACGGGGACGGAACGGAGGCAAATCCCGGAAAAAGACCCGCAGGAACGTCTTTCGATGTTCTGCCGGCCGGAATTGTTCCTATTATTCTTACTATCTCAGGGACTGTAAGCCATGTTGAAAACGATATTGCAAAAGAGGCGATAAAGACAACTCTTGAGACATATATCAATTCTCTTACAATCGGGCAGTCTGTGCTTGTTGCGAATCTTGTTGTGGCTCTAAAAAGGCTATCTTATATAAAGTCATTGACGATAAAAACAAATGCGTCGGACAATGGAGACTATAACCTTAGTGTTCAGCAGATTGCACGTTTTGACAGCGCAACAATTGAGCTGAAAAGCGCATAGGAGAAAATAAAATGAATGTTGGCGATGTGCTTTGCGAAAGCTGGAGCGGAAACATAAATAAGAACGGAGAAGTTTTCGGGGCTGTTTTTTCGGATGGTGAAGGAAACGGAGCAATTGAAAAAAGTTTCACAGGTATAAAAGAATTCTGCCGGACATACACCGCAACACCTTCTGTTTATGAGCAGACTGATGAAATGCTTGACAAGACAGTTTCCTTTTTCAGCTTTCTGGAAAGATTTTTCAATGAAAGCGATGATTCGCTGAAAAACAGATTCAAGGCGATTTTTTATAGGAATGGAAACACGACATGGGGAACGCCTTATGATGTCAAAACAGTTTTTAAGGAATATTTTCATGCAAGCGATATTTATCTTCTGGAAAACACAAATGACATTGAAGATTCGCTTTTGCAGATGATAAGCGATATTGATTTTGAAAACGGCTCAAAATGGGTTCTGAAAAATTGCGAGCTGACAGCCGCCGCAAGTTTTTCAAAGTCAAAAGGTGTTGAATTCACTTCTTCTGAAAGCGATGAAAATGTTGCGCAGACTATAACAGTGAATAATAACCATGTGTATTTTTTGCATTGGTTTATGAAAGGAAACTTGCGTGTAAGAGTAAAAAACAACACAACAGGGCTTTTCTGGGACAATTCATCAAAAGAATGGAGCGAATCAGAAAACTTTGCTTTTTTTGAAAGTTCTGACTGGAGCAACAAAAACTTTTTTTTCTCATTGAAAAATATTTCATCGGGAGATTCAGAAATCGAGATTTCTTTTTGGAATGTGAAAAACGAGGAATGTTATCTTGATTATGTTCTGTGTTTTAAGAAACAGCTTTATCCTAGCTTTACGCTTATTGTTCATTACACTGGAGAAATGGCGAAGAATGCGATGGCTCTTGCGGAAGGCGAAAAAGACAATCCAGAGGAAAATATCCCGGAAAATATCGAGATTAAGAAAGAAAACTGGGAATACTACAATCAGGGATTTCTTACTGGTCCTCAATCCGGATATGCTGATGATGTCTATGATGAGCTTCTTGAGTATGTAAGAAGCGTGGGCGTGAAAGCATATATAGAGTTTCTTACAAAAGATTATTCTGAGGAAGAAAGCGAAACATCTGATTAATTGATAGTTTTTTAAAAACAAAATATAATCGATATAGATATTTTGAATATTAAATAGGTGTTTCATATAGAAAGCCGTCATTTTTCTTTTTTGGAAAAGTGGCGGTTTTTTTGTTTTTAGGAGTTATAAAA
>CAVJKK010000227.1:0-3315 GCA_963649855.1 Anaerovoracaceae bacterium | reverse complement strand
GCGTCAGGATAATGCACAGCGCAAACGCAATGAAAAACGCGATAATCTGATTTTTTGTCGTGCTGGAAGCGTAAAGTCCGATTGCAGAAAAGCCCGCAATCAAAAACAGCGCGCCGAGATATTCGCCGATCATCGGACCTGCGTCAGGACTTCCGAAAATAAAACACGTTATCACGTAAAAAACAGACGGCACGAGGAGCACCACGCCGGAAACAAATGCCGCAAGGAATTTTCCCGCAACAACGTCGGTAACCGTCACCGGCAGAGTGAGCAGAGTTTCAAGCGAAGTAGATTTTTTTTCTTCGGCGAACATGCGCATCGTCAGTGCCGGAATGAAAAACGACAGCAGAACCGGCAGCAGCGAAAAAAACTGCCTCAATTCAGCGCGGTTTGCAAGAAAAAACGTACTGAAAAACAGAATTCCGCTCGCCGCAACAAAAAGTCCCGTTACGATGTATGCAATCGGGCTTGAAAAATAGGATTTTAATTCCCGGCTCATTATTACAAAGGCCGGATTTTTCTGTCTTGAAATTTTTTTTGTAGAATCGTTCATCGGGATTATTCCTCCGTAAGTGTGTGGAAAATGTCTTCCAGACTGTTGCGCTTTAATGAAAGTTCATAAAGGCTGAACCCGGCGGCGCACACTGCCTGTGCAATCTGCGGTCGGATTTCTTTGTTCTGCTTTACCTGCACGAGCACGCTCGCCGAATTCTGTCCGCCGGCAACCGGTTCGCCTTTTTCTT
The DNA here is from genome assembly GCA_963649855.1 of Anaerovoracaceae bacterium. Lineage (GTDB taxonomy): Bacteria > Spirochaetota > Spirochaetia > Treponematales > Treponemataceae > Treponema_D. The sequence continues at coordinate 2,572 of CAVJKK010000227.1, read as the reverse complement.
CGGTTACAGCGCCTGCAAAATCAATTTTTTCAAGTACGGAAGAAAGTTCTTCTTTTGTGCAGCCTCCCGCCTGAACGTAAACGCTGGCACTCGTTCCGTAACGCTCGCGCAGTTCGTTTGTCGGGCTGTCTGCAACGAGTTTCCCGCCGGAAATGATGATTACGCGGTCGCAGAGCATTTCAACTTCGCCCAAGATGTGGGTGGAAATTATTACCGTGCGGGTTTTTCCGATTTCTTTTATGAGTGCGCGGACTTCGCCAATCTGGTTCGGGTCAAGTCCTGAAGTCGGTTCGTCCAGGATTAAGATTTCCGGATCGTTCATCAGTGCGTGGGCAAGTCCTGCACGCTGCCGGTAACCGCGGCTTAAGTCGCTGATGTTTTTGTGCATTACTTCTTTTAAGCCACATTCTTCGCATAAAAGCGGAACTTTTTCGTCCGGGTTCTGTCCCTGAATCTGCGCAACGTAGCGAAGATAGTCTTCTACAATCATTTCGCCGTAGAGTGGCGCGCTTTCAGGCATGTAGCCGATTTTCTGTTTGCAGAGTACGGCATTTTCTTCGATATTGGTGCCGTCAATTAAAATAGTGCCGGAAGTCGGTTTTAAGAAACCTGTAATCATACGCATCGTGGTAGATTTTCCGGCTCCGTTTGGACCTAAAAGACCGACGATTTGTCCTGTAGGAATGGAAAAACTGATTCCATCGACAGCCTTAAAAGTTCCAAAGTGCTTGGTGAGGTTAGAAACTTCAATCATTGTGTATCTCCGTGGAGTAAAAAACTTTTTTCTATAATGATAACATTTTTTCTCTTTTCTCGTTACCCTTAAGGGCACGGTTTTGACTTCATAAAAACGTGGATTTCCATTATCATCAGCGCAGGTGGAAAAATCGCTTTGCAGATAGAAATCGTCAGAAAGAAAATCCGTTCAATCCGCTTGAGTGTAAAATCAGACGGAAAGATTGTCTGCACCGCCCCCTTTTTAGAAAGCGAAACAAAAATCAATCAATTTATAGAATCAAAAAAAAACTGGCTCGAAAAAGCCGTCCAGAGGGTGAAAAACGCAAGACAGAATTCCCTCGCAATAAAGGAAGACAGCCTTGCATACGAAAAAAACTTGAGCTCAAAAGACAGAAAGCAGAACGGAAAAAACTTTGTCTATTCTGAGCGCTGGAAAAAAGAAGCGATGTGCATATTTGAACACACCGCCGCCACAATGCTCGCCAATTTTAAAGTCGGAATGTTGCCGCAATTTGAATTAAAAGGCCGTTCCATGCATTCGATGTGGGGAAACTGCAACACAAAAACCGCCGTAATCACGCTGAACTGGGAACTCTTGAACTTTCCGCAAAAGTGCATTGACTACGTAGTTTTCCACGAAATGACGCATTTTCTGTATATTTATCACGACAAAAACTTTTACGCCTACATCAGCCGTTACATGCCGGACTACAAACTCGCCGTAAAAATGATGCGGTAAAGTCTGCCTTGTGCGCGTACTCAGTACGATTGGAAAATTAAAAAATGACTTTCGTACTGAATACGATTACAGAAAATTCAAAAAATGGGCTTCGTAGTCAGTACGATTGCAGAAAATTAAAAGAAATGGCTTTCGTAGTCAGTACGATTGCAGAAATTTAAAAAAACGGGTTTCGTACTCACTACGATTGCGGAAATTTAAAAAAAACGGGCTTCGTACTCACTACGATTGCTGAAAATTAAAAAAGCGGCTTTCGTACTCAATACGATTGCGAAAATCAAGGATAAGTTTCGTACTCAGCAAAATGTCAAATAGCCGTAGTCGCGCGACAGGACGTCGTACAGTTTTTTGGCGAGAGGCTATTTGAATTTAGTGTAAAAACTCGAAATTAGGGAAAAATAAAATCCTCCGCCGGTTTCTATTCCGCTTCTTCCACGATTTTTACGCCGGCAGAACAGCCAAGCCTCGTCGCGCCGGCATTTACCATGGCAAGTGCTTCTTTGTACGAGTGGATTCCGCCACTTGCCTTTACGCCCGTTTTTTCGCCGACACTTTTCCGCATAAGTTCAACCGCGTGAACCGTTGCCCCGCCCGTTCCAAAACCGGTCGAAGTCTTTACAAAATCAGCGCCCGCATTTTCTGCAATTTCACACACTTTTACGATTTCTTCATCCGTTAAATAACAGGTTTCAAGAATCACTTTTTCCACGATTTTTTTATTTTCACCGCAGTCAACGTCATCACAGGCACAGCGGACTGCATAAATTTCTTCATAGACGTCATCCCAGCGCCCGTCCTTCACAGCCCCGAGATTTACAACCATGTCCACTTCATCCGCCCCCTCAGAAACGCACATCGCCGCCTGACTTGCCTTGTCATCAATCGAATTGGCTCCCAGCGGAAAAGCAATCACCGTGCAGACTTTTACCCCGCTTCCGCGCAGCCTTTCAGCCGCAAAAGGCACATACGACGGATTGACGCACACACTCGCAAAACCGTATTTTTTCGCTTCCTCGCAAAGTTTTTCAATATCTTTTTCCCCGGCACACGCAGAAAGCTGAGTGTGATCGATAATTCCGGCAATTTCTTTTTTAG
>CAVJKK010000226.1:2698-3327 GCA_963649855.1 Anaerovoracaceae bacterium | reverse complement strand
ATCTTCCGCTTTTTATTTTTTCTTCCAGAAACGAAGACAAAATCCCTGACCCTTATTCTCTTTCGGTTGAACAGGTCAAGGAAATTGCCGGGGAATTCAACGCGCAGAACAAAAAAGGTCTTTACACGCGGATGGGTTTTGCGCCCTCGTGGGATGATGAGTTTTTATACGAAGTAACGAAGATTTTCGGTCCGTGCTTTAAGATTAAGGGAAATGAACTCACCTGGGATTCTGAAAAACTGGAAAAGGCTGTTTCTTACATTAAGGAATGGACAAAACAGAAGAACACGGATTCAACGGCGGAGCAGGATTTTCAGTTCAAGTACCTCTATACGCCGAAATACCGGCAGATTGCAGCGGAACGCACGCTTTTTGCCTACACGACGAGCAGTTCGCTTTTCAGGGTTTCTTCCGAGCAGCTCGGCGACATAAGTTTCAGGTGGCTTTCTGGAAACGGAAATATTCCCGTAAAAGATGACATCGTCTGTCTGGCGCTCTATCACAGCACAAAAAATGCGCGTCAGGCGGAAGCATTTGTAAAATGGTTTTTTCAGGAACAGAATCAAAAATCAATGCTTGAGCGTTCTGCAAAAATGAAGCTCGACACTGCAACTTTCGGAATTGCTTCA
>CAVJKK010000226.1:0-2688 GCA_963649855.1 Anaerovoracaceae bacterium | reverse complement strand
GCTTCAGGATTTTCGGCAATCAAGGGTGTGAATGAGCATCTTTTTCCGACGTATTATACGAATCTTCTCGGCAATCTTCCGGCGGAAGACAAACTTGAAGCGCCGCAGGCGTTTTCTGAAAGATGGCAGAGTTTAAAAGAGCGCGTAGTCTTTCCGTATCTTAACGGTGCAATAAAAACTGACGGTGGAGAAAAAACTGAGTCCCTCGAAAAACTTTTGAATACGTGGTCAAAACAGTTTGAATAGGGCAGAGGAAGTACAGAAAATATGAGCAGCATGGCAATTTCACAGGAAGAATTGAACCTGCTTTTGCAGAGTTCGCATGAACAGAAGAAGACAGCCGTAAAGCCGAATTTTATGCGTGAAAAATTTATTGAAAAAGTAGCCCTCAGAAAAAACGAACTGAATGCAGACCTTCAGCGTCTGCGCATAACCGTAACGCAGAAAGAAGTTGACGACCTTATGGGCGCACATCATTAAAAAAAATGTCAAACAGCCGTAGCCGGGGTTCTGACACAGACGCGTCTTGAACCAAAAACTCAAAGTTAAGTCTAAACAATTTTTTTCAGTTTCCGAGAATTCATATAGGGGACTGTCTTAGAAGTAATGACGTTAGTGTGCAGTACTTTCTGGGCAGCCTTTTGAGAGGCGGAAACTATGGTTGGTTCAATTTCTTTAAATGCATATTCTTACGGCGGAATTGTAAGTGGCAGTTCGGGAAAACTGTACGTTCCCGTAAATCCTAGTGCCGTCATTTATTCTCAGTTTGACCATATTTCAGGCGTTGCCTCTCCAAATCCGGAAAGGGGCGTTTCCGTAAGCAAGATTCAGATTCTTAATTCTCTCCTGAATCAGCTGATTTCAATGCGCGGGCAGTCAAAAGTAAAGATTGAAGATGACGGTTCTCTCAGTGAAGATCAAATGCAGAACCTTATTCAGAACTACCAGTCTCAGATTCAGCACGAAATTGAAAAATCAAGAGAGTCCGGCTACGGCCTCGCCGGAGTTCAGCCGCAGAACGGTCAAATCTTAGATTTTTTCGCGTAAACTAACTCCAGAGGAGCCAGAGGACGATTGCTGAGGCGGCTGTCGTGATGATTGTAAAGCTGCCGCCAACTTTCAGCCATTTTGCAAATGACATCGGATAGCCTTCGTTTTTGACGATTCCCATTGCAACTACGTTTGCACTTGCTCCGAATGGAGTCAGGTTGCCGCCGAGACACGAGCCTACGAGAAGGGCAAACATGAACAGATCGCCTTCCATGCCGAGTCCCGCCGCCATCTGCTGTGCTACCGGGAGCATGACCATAATGTAAGGCACGTTGTCTACAAAGCCTGAAATCAAGATACTTACCACGAGGATTACGACAAAACTCATCAGTTCGCTGCCGCCGCAGAAATGTACGAGGAATGAAGCAAAGTCGCTCAAAAGTCCTACTCCGCTGATTGCACCTACTACGACGAAAATTCCCATCAAAAAGAAGATTGTTTCCCAGTCGAGTTCTTTAATCAGCTGCCAGACTTCTCCGCCCGTTTTTTTCTGATTGAGCGAGTACCACAGAACTCCAATCGCTGCAAGGATTATTACAAAAAGCCCTGAAGAAAGGTTCATTATTGCTTCCGGGATGACTTTTGAAAGTGACGGGCTGATGAAAGAAAGGAGTGCAAGTCCGAAAATCATTGCGAGCATCAGAAATGCCGGGAACGTTGAAATTACTGGTTCTCCTTCTACCTGTGTCTTTTCCTTCAGTTTTGAGAATACACAATAGAAGAAAATACAGCCTGCAAGAAGTCCTGTCTGTACTACGAAGAAAATTGAAAGTTTACCTTCGTGAATGAAGAAGTCGTTGAAGTTGTAGTTTGCTGCTGCGGCGAAAATCATGCTCGGAGGGTCGCCGACTAAGGTTGCTGTTCCTTCAAGGTTTGACATTACGGCAAGTCCCACCATGAACATTGTCGGGTTCATCTTGAGTTTCTTGCAGAGACTGAGCGCGATTGGTGCCATTACGAGGACTGTCGCAACGTTTTCTACGAAGATTGAGATGATTCCTGTCATTGCGAGGATTAAAACGATTGCAACTCCCGTTGATGGCGCGATTGAAACAAGAAAGTCAGCGATTTTTGCGGGTACTTTTGAATAGAGGAAGAGTGCTGCGATTGTCATTGCGCCGACGTAAATCATCAGTACGTTCCAGTTGATAAGGCTGGAAAAGGCGTTTGTTACGGCAAAGCAGCGGGATGTTTCTCCTGCCGGGGATGCAAATATTACGCCGGGGAAGATGATTCCGAGCACGATGCAGACAAGCCCTGCGACTGTGGTAAACCACACTTTTTTGTCCTGAAAAATGATTACAAGTGCGTACATTAAAACCGCAATTGCGAGGACAAGCCATTTTAATTCCATAATATTCTCCAGATGAATAACGTTGAATGTAAACTTATTTAAAACTCAAACAGTCTTCCGCCGAAAACCCGTACGACCTCGTGTCGTGCCAAGAAACTTGCGTTTTTTGCGGTCTACACAGTGTTCGCGCCATCCGTGGCGCAGTTTTACATTGCACTAGCTCAAAACACGTCTGTGTCAGAACCCCGGCTACGGCTATTTGACATTCTTCTTAACAACATGACATTTTCGCGTGATTACCATTTATCGCTATGCTGTTTTACTTTCAGTTCGCCGGCTTTGTT
>CAVJKK010000225.1:0-3343 GCA_963649855.1 Anaerovoracaceae bacterium | reverse complement strand
TGCCCGAATATTCTGAAAATACGTTTGTTTCTTCGCTTTTCTGGAAATTTGACCTTGCAGGTGGGATGGAAATGGAAAAGACAATCAACTTCACGATTATAATTCCCAAAAAACGCAGGGCAAAAAAGACAACGCTTTAGTACAGCGAAAAATCAAAAGCCAATCATTTGTATAAGCCTTTAGAATTCATTATAATTCTTTCCTATGAAAAACATTAAAACTAAAAGACTTATCACTTCGGCATTGCCTTATGTAAACAATATTCCGCATCTCGGAAACCTTATCCAGATGCTTTCTGCTGACGTTTTTGCGCGTTTCTGTCGTTCACGCGGATACGAAACGATGTATGTCTGCGGAACTGACGAATACGGAACTGCGACTGAAACAAAAGCCTTGCAGGACAAGAAAACTCCGCGCGAACTTTGCGACTATTATTACAAGATTCACAAAGAAATTTATGAATGGTTCAATATCGCTTTCGACAAATTCGGACGCACTTCAAATGAAGAATGCACTGAAATCACCCAGTCGATTTTTAAAGATCTGGACAAAAACGGCTTTATAAAAGAACACACGAGCGAACAGCTTTTCTGCCCGCAGTGCAACATGTTCCTTGCTGACCGCTACGTTGACGGAACATGTCCCAAATGCGGTGCGACGGATGCACGCGGCGACCAGTGTGATTCGTGCGGAACTCTGCTTGACCCGACACAGCTTTTACAGCCGAGATGCCACACCTGCGGTTCAACTCCACAGGTAAGACAGACAAAACATCTTTACATTGATTTGCCTTCAATCGCTCCAAAACTTGAAGAATGGATGCAGGAGACAAGCGTAAAAGGAAAGTGGGCTGCAAACGCAATCCAGATGACAAAGGCATGGATCCGCGACGGCTTGAATGAACGCGCAATCACCCGCGATTTGAAATGGGGAATTCCTGTTCCAAAAGCCGGCTATGAGGATAAAGTTTTCTATGTCTGGTTCAACGCTCCGATCGGCTATATGTCGATTACAAAGCAGCTTGAAGACGAGCTTAAAGCTCAGGGAAAGCCAAGTTTTGACTGGAGAAAATGGTGGCTTCCTTCTGAAAGCACTGAAAAGTTCGCAGACGACGAAAAAATCGAGCTTTTTCAGTTCATCGGCAAAGACAATATTCCGTTCCACACGGTTGTTTTCCCTTGTTCGGAAATCGGAACTGGCAAAGACTACACAAAACTCTATCATATGTCTTCAACGGAATTCTTGAACTACGAAGACGGAAAATTCTCTAAATCAAAAGGTGTCGGCGTTTTTGGCTCAGATGCAAAGGAAAGCGGAATTCCGGCTGACGGCTGGAGATTCTACATCTATTACAATCGTCCGGAAAATCAGGACTACCAGTTTACATGGAAGGATTTCCAGGAAAAGTACAATAAAGAGCTGATCGGAAACCTCGGAAACCTTGTGAACCGCACTCTTCTTTTTATCAGCAAAAACTACGGCGGAAAAATTCCTGAAGGAAAAAAAGACGAAGCTTTGTGGAAGCAGGTAATCGAAAAGGAAGAAAAAGCAACGCAGCTTCTTGAATGGGCAGAATTAAAAGACGCACTCCACGTAATTCTTGAAATCTCTGACCTTTGCAACAAGGCTTTCCAGAGTGCAGAGCCGTGGAAGGCAATCAAGGAAAACAAGGAAGCGGCAGACAACGTTCTTTATAATCTTGCCTATATCATTAAAGACCTTATGATAATGCTCGAGCCTTATCTTCCGACGTACACGCAGGTTGTCGCAGGCTGGCTTGGAAAATCAATCTATTCTTCGACATTTGCGAGTCCATGTGCTCCGGGAGCATTGACCTGGGACGATCTTGGAAAAATGGAAGGACTTGAAGCAATCGGTGAAACTTCCGTTTACTTTACGCCCCTCGACAACAAGACTGTAGATGCTTTCCGCGCGAAATTTGCCGGTAAAAAAGGCGAAGGAAAAAAAGAGCAGAAAAAAGAAAGGCCTGCAAAAAAAGTAGAGCCAAAACTGGCTTTAACACCTGAGCAGCAGATTGAATTCTTTAATAAAAACATTGAACTCCGCGTTGCAAAAATTGTTGACGTAAAGCCGAATCTGGAAGGCGAGAAACTTTTCATCGAAACTCTTGACGATGGAAGCGGAAAACCGAGAACGATTCAGTCTGGTTTGAGAATGTACCTCAAGGAAGAAGATCTGCTTGGAAAGCACGTTGTAATTGCTTCAAATCTTGCGCCACGCAAAATGCGCGGGGTAGAAAGTTGCGGAATGCTTCTTGCCGGGAACTATAAAAACGCAGACGGCAAAGACTGCGTTGAAGTTCTCGATGTTTCATGGGCAGAGCCTGGAACAAAAGTCATTCTTGAGGGCGCAGACGAAAACGCCTCTAAAAAAGCAGAAATCACAGGCGACGAATTCTTCAGTGTGCAGATAAAGGCTGTGGACGGAATTGTTCAGCTTGCGGGTAAAAAACTGCTTGCAGCCGGAAAAGAAATAAAGACCGTAAATGCCGTTAATTCTGAAATCGGCTAGAAACTGATTAAGATTTATGGCAATTGAAGTATATATTTTTGACTGTGACGGCGTAATCATTGACTCTGCGGAGGATATTGCCGTCGCAGTCAATACAGCTTTAAAAGAATTCGGGTACTGGACAGTTCCTCTTGAAAAAATAACTGAATTTGTGGGAGACGGAACTCAGGCTCTTCTTTTACGTGCCCTGAAATTCTCCACAAAGAACAAATTTGACGAATCTTCGGAGTATTCAAGGCAGAATTTTCAGAAAATCTTAAGTTTTTACATGGAATATTACTATTCACACGCAGTCGTAAAAACCCGTCTTTATGCCGGAGTAAAGGAACTCCTGAAAGTTTTAAAGCAGAAAGGAAAAAAAATCTGCCTTCTTACGAACAAGCCTGAATCAATTGCCGCCATAATTCTTAAAAAACTTGAAGTTTTTGATTATTTTGACTTTATCACAGGTCCTGACACAAAAGATGAAAACGGAAACGAAATCCCTAAAAAACCGGCTCCGGACGGACTTTTGTTCAGCCTCAAAAAAATCAACGAAAAATACGGAACTCAGTACACGAATAAAAATGCAATTATGTTCGGGGATAGTGCACAGGACATAATTGCGGGAAAAACTTTTGGCTGCATGACGGTTGCCTGCCGCGGTGGAATCGGGAACAAGGAAAAGCTTCTTGAACAGAAGGCGGATCTTTGTTTTTCTGTGGCGAGTGAAATTGAAAAATTCATTGATGTTCTTTCAAAAAATTCTGAACTCACGGAAACTGAAAAATATGCAATGCAGAATGAAGTGCCGGTTTTACAGGACTCCGGC
>CAVJKK010000224.1:0-3350 GCA_963649855.1 Anaerovoracaceae bacterium | reverse complement strand
TTCGACAGGCTCAATCGGCGCTATGTTTTACACTTATTCGAGAGCCTTTTTTAGATGGTTAATTGTAAAAACTCGAAATTAGGGCTATTTATAACAGTGCAGGACACAAAATTGAACGGCTTTGTTGATTTTCACACACATCTGGATTCTTTTAAGGACGAGGATGAACTTTTTTCTCAGCTTTCGGGGTTTGACGGCGTAATCGTTGCCGCCTCCATGAACCTTACTTCCTTTTACAAAATCCGGGAAATCCGGCAGAAATCCAAAGCCTTGGGTTATAAAGTCCGCATTGTTCCCACCCTCGGCGTTCACCCGGCGAACGTTCTTTCAGAAATAAAAAATCTTTCTTCTCATAAAGGCGCATTAAAAGAATCTGCCATAATCGGTGAAATCGGCATGGACTTCTGCTGGTACAAAGACGCAACGCCAGCGCAGCAGGAAGAAGTTTTTCGTTTCTTTCTTGAGCACTGTGCCGAACATAAAAAATACTGCGTAATCCACACGAAGGACGCGGAAGAAAAAATCTGCCGGATTCTTGAAGACTATAAAGACGCAAAACCGATAATCCACTGGTACGACGGTCCGGAAGATGTATATAAAGAGTTCATCTTGCGCGGCTACATGCAGACTTTCGGGTGCGAAACAATCCGCTCAGAACACCTTCAGAAACTGCTTTTACAGACACCTCTCAATCTGCTTCTTGCGGAAACTGACGGCCCTGACTCTGAAAAATGGCTTGGCGGAACTGACGATTCGCTTTATCTTATTAAGAGAGTTTACCGCGACCTTGCACAGGTTCTCGGCATGAAGGCAGAAGAAATCCAGAAAATAATAAATGAAAACTCAAACCGGGTCTTAACGGAAGCGGGTTTTGACTTTTCGGAGTAAGAAATGAAAGTTTTAATAACCGGCGGCGGTTCACAGGAACCAATCGATAACGTCCGCTTTGTGACCAATTTTTCGACGGGGCGCACAGCCTCTTTCCTTGCAGACTCCCTGATTCAGAAAGGAGTTGAAGTGACGGCAGTTCTGGCAGAAGCCGCAATCAAGCCGGAAAACCGTGGAATTCACCTGAAAGAATACAAGTCTTACGCGGATTTGAAGGCAGTTCTCGAAGAAGAGTGCAGGAACGGAAACTACGACGCGATAATTCACGCGGCAGCGGTGAGCGACTATTCGCCTGAGTGCGTTGAAGTTGACGGAAAAGTTTTTAAGGCGGGCGGAAAAGAAAAACTCCCTGCGGGCAAGGAACTCGTAATAAGAATGAAGAAAAACCCCAAACTTATAGATTTTCTAAAGCAGTGGGCGGGCAGAAACACAAAAGTAATCGGCTTTAAACTGACGAGCAACGCGGATACACAAAAGAGGCTTGAAGCCGTACGCAAAATCTTTGGTTCAAACAGTGATAGGACTCTCGCTCCGGATTTTATAGTTTCCAACGACAAGACTGAAATAAACGGCAGCGCGCATCCGTGGAAAATCTACAGAACTGACGAAACAACCGCCGCCGAAGGAAGCACCCTTGAGCAGATGGCAGAAGGAATTTTCAAGCTGCTGCAAAATTCTTGATTGACCACATTTTTTATTTTCCTTAAAATGCGGTCAGATTTCAGTTAAAAAAATATGGAGGTACACTATGAAAGACGTTGATGTAAAAGCAGCTTTTAACGACTACTGGAACAAACATTTTGAAAAACTCGTTCTGCCTGTAAGCCAGAAGAACGAAATAAAGAAAATCGCCTTCCACGCGTACCACGAAGGCTTCCGCAAACAGACCGAACTGTGTGCAGAAACCCCGGCTTTTTCAGACAGTCAGGAAGAAGCAAACCTAGCGTAGTTCAGTCTTTTTGATTCTTACAAAAAAGCAGATTCCCACGATAATTGCCAGCGCTCCGCTTAAAAAGTTGCTGACACCCATTACAATTCCTGCCGCCTCGCTTCCGTAGTCCGTAAACTTCTGCAGAAAGATTAAGACCGGCACGCGGAAAGCGAAAATCCTGCAGAAGTTCATAAACAGCGTGATTTTAGTCTTTCCGAAGCCGTACATCAGCGAAAGCACGGTCGCATTTATCCCAAGTGGAATTGCACCCCACGCTTCCCAGCGGTAAATTGATTTTATCATCTGCTGAAAGTCCGAGTCATCTCCCGCAAAGAATCTTGAAAGCTGTTCAAGACATAAGAGCGAAAGGCTCATTAAAACGATACCAAGAATCAGGTTGCACACAAGTTCACACCAGAACGCCTTGACCGTGCGTCCGTATTTTTTTGCGCCTCTGTTCTGACTTATGACCGCACTTCCGCCTTCCTGAAAGCCGTTCTGCGGCATGGTTGTAATTCCGCCGATGTTGTTTGAAATGCCAAGCGCGCCGACAGTCTGCGGACCGTAGACCGTGCACATTGAATTGACGATTACTTTTCCCATGGCAAAGGCGGCTTTTTCGATGATTACGGGCACTGAAAGTTTTATCATCGGGCTGACGACTTCGCTTTTAAACGAGACGGCTTTTGGCGAAAAACTGAAGAGATTTCCCCTGCGCGTCATGACAAATACAGCCACGGCAAAGACGGTCAGCTGCGAAATGAGCGTTGCAACTGCAATCGACGTAATTCCGAAATGAAAGATGTAGATGAAAACCGCACTGATTGCAAGTTTACTCATGACGATTGCCGTATTCATATAGAGGATTCGCTTTGAATTTCCGCGGGCACGTTCAATCGAAATGTATATATTATTGAAGAAAGTAACGACAAGAGCCAGGATTTCAATGCGGAAATAGGTACTTCCGATTGAGATGAATTCTTCCGGGGTTTTCATGAACCTTAAGAAGGCGGGAGCAGCAGGCAGAAGGACTGCAAGAAGGGCAGCGCCGAGAAGTGCACACAGCGCGACCATTGTGGAAACACGGCGGCAGACAAGTTCCCAGTCGCCGGCACCGTACGCTTCGCTGACTTTTATGCTTGCTCCGACGGCAAGTCCGCTTCCAAGCGCGGAAAGCATGATTTGAATCTGTCCGATGTAGGCAACGGATGAAACGGCAGTTGCGGAAATATGCGCCGCCATCATCGTATCAAAGACCTTGAATATCTGCGTAAGGCTCTGGTAAAGTGCGAGGGGAATGCAGACATAAAGTATTACGTGCATCATGTCGGCGTTGAGCGAAAACTCGCGGAATTTCTCATCTTTTTTTGAAAGTTTTAAGTCCATTTCAGTACATGCCTCATGTTTTTCAGTCAGAGCCTTAATTTCTGTAATTAGTCTTGAGTTCGGGTTTTTGAAATTACAATTAAGTGTCTGAAAAAAGGCTCTAGAATAAGTGTAAAACATAGCGCCGATTGAGCCTGTCGAAATC
>CAVJKK010000223.1:1135-3352 GCA_963649855.1 Anaerovoracaceae bacterium | reverse complement strand
TGGTTTTACTAAGGAAATAGATTATTCAGCCATAGAACTTTGCGTTCCCTACAGAGTAAACGGAAAATCCTTTGATTTTTTTGACGATCAGGATACAAAAAACACCGTAAACGTTGAACCCGTCGATGGTGACTCTGATTTTTATTACAGTTCATCGGCTTCTGCCGAAGATACGTACTATGTTCAGTTTTTTGCAGTCGGGCTTGCCTTTGATACTACTTCCCTGGCGACAACTTACAGCCTTGTCCTTGATTTAGGTTCAATCGCAATCATAAAAGATGAATAGAATTCTGTTGAAGTTTTAATAATTGGCAGGTATAAATTGATTATGAATAAAAATAAATTGAAGGTTTTGTCGCTCGCAGTTGTTTTTTCTTCTGCACTTTTTTCACTCCTGAATTTTCCGTTTCATTTTGATGTTTCGCTTATTGCGCTTCCGCTTTCCCTCATTTTTACGGGATTTTTGTTCTGGGCGGGATTCAGCGAACTTTTTGGAAAAGCAAACCTGCGTTTTATCAGCGTGTTCCGCGAACTTCTGCAGTATGAACCTTATGTCCTTTTGATTGCTTTTGTGTTCCGCCGTGCCGGAAATTCCGGAACACCGTTCGCGCTTGATTTAATTCAGGTCGTTTTGTGGTGTGTTACGAGCATTTTTGACATCTATATTCTATATCATATAAATCCAAAAAGAATTTCTAAAATTGATGAGGGCTGGAAAAAATATATTTCAACTCACACAATTTCGCAGCTGCGCGGAGTAAAAAGAATCGGGGCTGAAGTCTTGAGCTGGATAGATGCCCTTGTGCAGGCTGTTTTTATGGTTCTGCTTTTGAATATTTTTATCGTTCAGCTTTATGAGATTCCTTCCGAGTCGATGGTTCCTGAATTTTTAATCCGCGACCGTGTCGTCGTCTTTAAGACTGCAAGCGGACCGAAATTCCCGCTTTCTGAAGTGGGGCTTCCTTATGCCAGAAATTATAAGCGCGGAGACATCGTCGTTTTCAGAAATCCGCATTATGCTGCAGACCGAAAGAGTGAAGTCCACACGTTTTTAAGCCAGATTGTCTACATGTGCACTTTGACGACTGTAAACCTCAACGTTGACGAAGGCGGAAATCCCAAAGCCGATCCCCTCGTAAAAAGAATTACAGGCATTCCCGGCGAACAGCTGATGATGCAGGACGGAGTTCTTTATTCGCGCACTAAAAAAAGTGATGAGTGGAAGGCAGTGGAAAAAGATGCGGAATATGCCGAATGGAATCTGAATACGGTAAAGCCTTCAATTAAAAAAGGACTTACGAGCGAAAGTTATGTCGTAAGTCAGAATGAATACGACTTGATGCTCGAATGTGAAAGCGAGCGCAATTCGTTTGACGTAAATCTTTTTAAGGCGGAAGCCACAGCTCTTGCAAATCGTTTTGCTTCAATTGCCCGTGTAAATGCCGGTTTAAAAAGCGGTGCTTCGCTTGAAGCACTCAATTCCCAGCAGGCGCTTTTTGAAACTTCACTTTTTGCACAGCATTACGTCTATGCAGCAGAACTTTTTAGCAACAAAAACGGCTCTGAATGGTTTACTCAGTTTATGACTTCGTGGATTCAGACTCCGGATCTGAACTTTTACGGCGACCTTTACGCCGAGGCAAACTTTAAGTTCAATTTGATGATAAAGCAGACTTTCGGAAAACTGATTGTCCGGGATGCTCAGCTTCTGGCGGAAGGAAAATCAATTGAACAGATAAAAAATGATTCTTTAGTCATTGAATACATGCAGACTGCCACAATGCTCAACAATTACGCTTACTTAATGGACAGACGGAATATGCCGGTTTTCCCGGCAAATGACAGCAGTGGAAATCCGCAGTACATTCCTCAGAACTGCTACTTTATGATGGGCGACAACCGCTTTAATTCGCTTGACATGCGCCATTCTTACAATAACTGGCTTTCACCCCTTACCTCAAAAGATCCGTTTTCCGTAACGTATCTTACAGACATGGAACCGCAGTACGTGAACCGCTCAAAGATTCTTGGTTCAACAAGCTACAGGTTCTGGCCGTTAAACCGACGCGGTGTTCCGGGCAGAACCGGAAAATAAAGATAAGAGCGAAAAAAAACACGCAGACCGTCATTTTCAGTCTGCGTGTTTTTTTTATGCTTTTGCGCCGTATTCAGCGTAGTAGGAATCAATCCGTTTTTTAATTTCGTCTGTGATTACTG
>CAVJKK010000223.1:0-1125 GCA_963649855.1 Anaerovoracaceae bacterium | reverse complement strand
TCGACAACGTCCTTCATGGAAACAATTGCGCGAGCCGGGAAGCCGTATTTTTCAGAGATTACGCTCAACGCTGCTTTGTCGCTGTCGGGAGCTTTTTCCATGCGGTTTAAGGAAACGATTTCTCCTACGATTTTGATTCCGCCTGGAGTTGTTTCCTGTGCCTTGATTTTGGGATAAGTTTCTTCGATTGATTTGCCGGAAGTTGTAACATCTTCAATGATTACGACGCGGTCGCCGTCCTGAATTTTGTAGCCCAAAAGAGAACCTTTGTCTGCGCCGTGGTCTTTTTCTTCCTTGCGGTCTGAGCAGTATTTTACTTCCTTGCCGTAGAGTTCAGAGTAGGCAAGGGCAGTTACAACGGCAAGAGGAATTCCCTTGTAAGCCGGACCAAAAAAAACGTCAAAATCGTCACCGAAGTTGTCGTGAACTGCCTTTGCGTAGTATTCGCCTAAGCGTTTGAGCTGTCCGCCCGTAACATAAGCACCGGCATTCATGAAAAACGGCGATTTTCTGCCTGATTTAAGCGTAAAATCTCCGAATTTCAGTGCCTTACATTCAACCATAAAGTCTATGAATTCTTTTTTGTAGTCTTCCATTAAAAAACCTCGCAACATGCAAATATTGCTGAAAAGAGTATCACAAAATCGTTTTTTCGTCTTTACATTGAGGAAGCGCCGAAGCCTTCGGGTAAAAGGTCGCGTAGTTTTATCTTTTTGTAGTTTTTTTTGCTGTCGGAACATAAAACTTCAAGTTCCGGCGCGAATTCGTATAAAAACTGCCTGCACATGCCGCACGGAGTACATACAGTTTCTGAAGAGCCGACGACTGCAATTTTTTTGAATTCCCTTTTTCCTTCACTCACTGCCTTTGAAACTGCCGTACGTTCCGCACAGATTCCGCAGGGGTAGGAAGCGTTTTCAATATTGCACCCGCTGTAAACAGAGCCGTCTGCACATAAAACCGCTGCCCCCACGCGGTATTTTGAATAAGGTGAATAAGAGTTTTTTTGAGCTTCAAGAGCCGTCTGGATCAAATCGTCATCAGTCATGCCCTTATTTTAATGCAGATTCAGGCGAGAGAAAAGATTTTTTTTATCCGCTGTTGATAAAGGCTTCGATTTTGTGA
>CAVJKK010000222.1:544-3362 GCA_963649855.1 Anaerovoracaceae bacterium | reverse complement strand
CGTTCAAGAACTTTGATAGCCGTCCATCTCTTTGTTGATTCTTCAACTTCAGCTGGCAGAAGTTCCATTACGGCGCTGATTGCCTTTTCTACGTCAGAAGCAAAGCACGCTTTTGGAGAAACTGCCTTTGTCTTTGAAGCATTTTCAGCAGCGGCAATTACTTCCTTTACGCCTTTTCCGTGGAGGGCAACTGTTTCTATAACCGTGCAGCCTAATTTTTCTGCAAGTTTCTGTGTGTTGATTTTGTCGCCCGACTTTTTAAGCGCGTCAACCATGTTCAGGGCGATTACGACCGGTTTTCCGAGTTCAAGAATCTGGGTCGTAAGGTAGAGGTTTCGTTCAATGTTCGTTGAATCAACGATGTCGATTACGGCAGCAGGTTCGCTGGAAGCAAGATAATCGCGTGAAACAACTTCTTCATTTGTGTATGGAGAGAGGGAATAGATTCCTGGAAGGTCAGTTACGACAAGGTCTTTAGTGCCTTTTACCTTTCCTTCTTTTTTTTCAACCGTAACTCCAGGCCAGTTACCGACGTACTGTACGGTTCCTGTAAGCGAGTTGAACATCGTAGTCTTACCGCAATTCGGATTACCTGCAAGAGCAATTTTTGTACTCATTTCTGTTCCCCTTATTCAACTTCAACATTTGCGGCATCATCTTTACGAACGGAAAGTTCGTATCCGCGGATTGTGATTTCTACAGGATCTCCAAGAGGTGCAACCTTTCTTACAAAGATTTTGCAGCCCTTTGTAAATCCCATGTCCATAAGACGACGCTTAACAGCTCCTTCGCCGTTGACCTTAGTAACGGTTACGGAAGAGCCAACCTTAGCATCTTTTAACGTGCTCATGTTTTACTCCTGTTTTTTTCTATATAAACCAAATTTAATTGACCTGGATTTTTGTCGCCATGCTGCGGTCAATCGCAACGCGGACTTCCTTTACTTTTACGATGAGGCCTGTGGCAATTTTCTGAATGACTGAAACTTTTGCACCTTCAGAAAAACCTATGTCAGCGAGGTGCTGCTTTACAGAAGGAGTCCCCGAAATCGAAGAAACTGAAAATTCATCTCCAACAGAAGCCATAAGTAACGGCATAATAACCTCCCGCTAAACTTTGTTAGAAAAAGCATAATCGAAATATATTAACCTAACAAAGATTAACTATTGCTAACAATAATGTATACGCAATACATAGTCAATACATAGCTGGAATTTATACCGTCAATTGCCCATAAAGTGCATTTATGTTAAACTCGTGCGCAATCAGAGGTAATGATAATGTCTAAAACAATTGCGGTCGGTGCGGATCACGCCGGCTATCTGTACAAGGCACGTTTAATTGAACATTTAAAGTCAAATGGATATGAAGTAATCAATGTGGGAACGGACAGCGGCGAAAGCGTTGACTATCCTGTTTTTGCTCAGAAGGTAAGTGAAAAAGTTCAGAGCGGGGAAGCGTTTACAGGAATCTTGATCTGCGGAACCGGAATCGGAATGAGCATGGCTGCAAACAAAGAAAAAGGAATCCGCGCGGCACTCTGTACGGATCTCGTAATGGCAGAATACACACGCCTTCACAACAACGCAAACGTTCTGTGCATGGGGGCAAGAATCATCGCATACGAAATGGCAGAAATGATTGCCGACAAATTCCTCAATACAGAATTTGAAGGCGGACGCCATCAGCGCAGAATCGACCTGTTCGACAAGAAGTAGGGAAGGCAGATGATTACAGACGTTATAATCATGGCGGGCGGTTTCGGCGAAAGACTGTGGCCTGCTTCAAGCCCTGCTCACCCGAAGCAGTTTATGGCACTTAACGACAACATTTCCTTTCTGCAGGAAAGCCTGATTCGTGCCCTCGCATTGAAGATTTCGGGAAGAATTGTCGTAGTTACCCGCAAAGACATCGAAAAAGAATGTGCAGACCAGATAAAAAGACTGGCAGAAGTTTCTGAAGAAAACGAAGCGCGCAAACTCCTTGCTGAATCAATCGTCCTTGCAGAACCTGCTCCAAAACACACTTCCGCTGCAATCATGGCAGGAGTCGAACTGATTTTTAAGCTTGAACCGGAAACCAACCACACGTTCCTGGTTTTAACGAGCGATCACGTGATTACTCCTGTAAGTCAGTTTACGGCAGACTGTAAGAATGCGGCAAAGGCGGCAGAAAACGGAAAGTTTGTGTGCTTTTCGATTGCTCCGACCCAGGCAAGCACGGGTTACGGCTACATCAAGGCAGGCGAAGACCTGACCGGTGAAGGTCACACCTTTAAAATAGAAAATTTTAAGGAAAAACCGGATGAACAGACGGCAAAAGAATATTTTGAGTCGGGTAAATACTTCTGGAACTCGGGAATGTTTGCCTTTGACGGAAAGATGTTCCTGAACGAGATGAAAGCCTGCACACCGAAAGTTAGCAGCGCTTTTGAACCTGTTGAAAAGGGTAAGAAACCTTCATTAAAACAGCTGAACGGCGTTTACGTGATAAAAAACTGGCCTGAAATTGAACTTACATACCAGGACGTTCCGTCAATTGCCGTAGACAAGGCGATTGCAGAAAAGTCAGCAAATGCAGCGACCGTAAAGGCAACCTTCGGCTGGACAGATGTCGGTAGCTGGGACACCTTCAGCGAACTGTGTACGAATCCCGCAAACGACAAGGTAGTACAGGTTGAAGCGGAAAACAATTTCGTCTACAGCGATATTCCCGTAAGCCTGTGCGGCGTAAAAGATTTAATCGTAGTAGTAAAAAACGGCAAGCTGCTGGTAATGAAAAAAGGCGAAAGCGCCCTGGTTCGCGCCGCCGTCAAAGC
>CAVJKK010000222.1:0-534 GCA_963649855.1 Anaerovoracaceae bacterium | reverse complement strand
ATCAAAAATGACATTAACTTTTATCGTTGCTTAAATTACAGGAGTGTAAAATAAAATGAAAAAAATCATCAGTGGAAAAGTTCGTGAAGTTTACGATCTTGAAGACGGCCGCATGGTCATTGTAACGACAGACAGAATTTCAGCATTTGACGTCATCCTTCCTACAATGATTACAGACAAAGGCAAGGTTTTGAATGCGCTTTCAAATTTCTGGTTTGAATACACGAAAGACATTGTAAAAAATCACATGATTTCTTCAGATTTGAAGGATATGCCGAAAGAATTCCAGAAACCGGAGTTTGAAGGAAGAACAATCCTCGTAAAAAAACTCAAGATGATTCCTTATGAAGTAATCGTCCGTGGATATATGTTCGGCTCAATGTACGAAGCATACAAAAAAGGTGAACCGTTCCTCGGCCATAGTTTTGAAAAAGAATATCAGCAGGCAGAAAAACTTGATGAACCAATCGTAACTCCGTCAACAAAGGCTGCAGAAGGACACGACATCAACGTAACTGTTGACTACATGAAAAA
>CAVJKK010000221.1:0-3362 GCA_963649855.1 Anaerovoracaceae bacterium | reverse complement strand
ATCGCCAATCCGAATGCGGAAAACAAAAGGAACGAAGATTTTTTGTTGACGTCAATCAAACATAAAGCCTGGAAAGATTTTTTGCGATATCCCAGCAGTGAGATAACGTAGGTTGAAACGGTAAACAGAGCAATCGCCAGCATGGCTAGTGACCCCGCGAGGATAATCTTGTTTACGAGAGAAAAAGAGAATTGCTGGGCTTGATAAACGGGCGAAAGAACACTCAACGCTGAAACATAATGGAAGGATGCCATCACCTTAGATAAAGCATTTATGTCTGATTTATAAATTTGAAATCCTGCCGAATAATACAAAAGTTCTTGGGACAATTTTTTTGCTCCCTCTTTGCTTAAAAATACATCGGCTTCTTCGCCGTCGACTATCCCCACTACAGTTACTGAGCCTAGCAAAGAATTTAGGTCGATGAATTTTCTAAAGTAAGGACTGGCCTTGTCTAAATCGGATGTTTCTCTGAAGGTATAGCTTGTATCGATGGCCTCATTTTCCTTGATAGACGCTTTTGCTAAAAAGGATCGCGAGACAATGACCTCGTGTTCGCCTTCTGGGGCCCTCCCTTTCGAGATTGTTTGGTCGTTGAAACATCCATAGCGTACCTTTGTTTCGAAATAACGGTCTTGAGAGACTGTGCCATCTGCTAGGAAATTGGACGCCGGAAGGGAAACAACTTCCGTTGAAGAAAAAATATTCGAAAAATCTTCTGCGTTGATGATGACGTAAGAGAAATGATTCATTAAATCTTCGCAATAATGCTGAAAATCAGAATAATCCGACGCGTTTCTAGGCTGCTCTTTTTGCTCTATTACCTGAGCGATTGAAAAGACTGCGCTGACCGAGGAAAAATCGTTTGCTATTTTTGCTTTTAGATCATTTCTTCCAAGAGTAGAGGGACAAACACACTCTCCTCTTTCTGGGCTCTTTATGGTGATGCTTTCAAACGTCATGTCTTCTTGATAAGGGAAGACGAAAATGGGCAGGTTGGTTTCCTCTTGCACGCCCATTAAGTAAGGGCTTGCCGCTTTTAGCTCCGTTCCGACTTGTTTTGCTGTTTCGTGGCGTATTGGGAACCATTCTTCGGAACCGCTGTTTTTATCTCCTAAGTTTTCTAGTAATGGGACAAAGGAAATATCCTCTGATTGCAACGCAGACGAAAATGCTTTCACTGGTTGAAACGAGAATATCGAAAGGAGAACCGAAAAAACGCAAAGGGACAAAATAGATGCTGAAAAGCTTCCAATAACTCTCCCCTTTTTAAGCTTCATCGTATGCCAAAGAAAAGGGAAAACTGTTTTGAGCGACAACTTGCCTTTTCTGGGACTTGGTTCTTTTTTAAGCGGTGATGGTTGCGCTATTTCTAAAGATGACTGAACGATTTTGCCACTTTCTAATTTGACGCCGCCTTCGCAGTAGCGCTCTGCAAGCTCGTGGTCGTGGGTAGCGAAGATGACCAAATAATCGGAAGACAACTGCTTGGCGTACTGAAAGATGGCTTTTGCGTTTTCTTCGTCTAAATCCGCGGTCGGCTCATCCATAAAAATCATTGGGCTTCCTTTAAGGAGACAGCGCGCAATGTTGGCCCTTTTCTTTTCGCCACCTGAAAGATTTGCCACTTTTGCGGCGATTTTCCCTTCAAGGTCGACTTTTTTCAAGGCTTCATGAATTAAGACATTGTCGCTTGTGAGAAACAGCAAATTCTGCTCAACAGTTAAGTCTTCGATTAGTCCACCTTCTTGAGGAACGAAAGAGATGTAACGGCTTCGTAGTTCGGTTGCATTCTTCTTCGAGGCAAGTACGTCACCGTAATAAATCTTGCCTTCGGTTGGTTCGTCGAGCAGAGCAAGGATGTTTAACAAAGTTGATTTGCCAGCCCCCGATTCTCCTTCAACGGAGAAAAAACCATGATCTGGAAAAGATAAATTTATCGAGTCTAGGGCGTTGAATTTTATCCCGTTGCGAGAATAGCTTTTTCTGACGCCTTCAGCCCTTATCATTTAGTGAAATTATAGGCATGCTTCAAAGCTCAAAGCAAACCAGTTGTGGTTGAACAATTCGCTTTGAGAATTGAACAAGCAAGAAGATCTACGAAAAAAGCTTGGCAATTAAGCCAAGCACTTTCTCCAAAAAATGGTCGGAACGACGGGATTCGAACCCGTGACCCCTACCACCCCAAGGTAGTGCACTACCAAGCTGTGCTACGTCCCGGCGATGGTTATTATACTCACCTCTTTTGACTTTGCCACATTATTTCATAAGCCCTTTTCGAAGCGCTTTTCTATCCCGAATTCGACCCACCTTGTATAATCGCTTCGTTATGAACGAAGAAAGAAATTCCAAGAACTGGATCCTAGTCCGCGGGGCTAGGGAGAACAACCTAAAGGACGTGAATGTTGATATCCCAAAAGGGTCTTTGACGGTATTCACTGGCCTTTCTGGCTCAGGAAAATCCACCCTTGCTTTCGACACGATTTTCGCTGAAGGGCAAAGGCGTTACATGGAGTCGCTTTCTAGCTATGCCAGGCAGTTTTTAGGTGGCTTTGAAAAGCCTGATGTTGATGAGATCCAAGGACTTTCTCCTGCCATCTCAATCGATCAGAAGTCCACCTCCCATAACCCCCGTTCGACGGTTGGAACTGTGACGGAGATTTATGATTACCTTCGTCTACTTTATGCACGCATTGGTGTGCCTTATTGCCCGAATCATCATCAGCCCATCACTGCTTTCTCTCCTCTAGCGATGACCAACGCTATTCTCTCTTATCCAGAAGGCAGCAAGATTCAAATTCTCTCGCCTGTGGTTAAACACGAGAAAGGCACTCATACTGATACTTTGGAGAAACTCAAGAAACAAGGCTTCGTCCGTTTGAGGGTCGATGGGGAAATCCTATTGATGGAGGAAGCAAAACCTCTAGAGAAGAACAAACGTCATGACATTGAAGTCGTGATTGACCGTGTTGTGATAAAAGATGGGATACGTCAACGTGTTTCCGAGGATGTCGAACTCGCTTTAGACTGGGGGCATGGATATTTGATCGTTTTGACCCCGGAAGGCGAGAAACTCTTTTCCTCCCATCATTCTTGCCCTGAGTGCGGGTTCTCTATCCCTGATTTGGAACCTCGCTTATTCTCTTTCAATGCGCCTTTAGGATATTGCCCTGATTGCCATGGCTTGGGCATCAAGCGTGAGGTGGCAATTGACTTGCTTATCCCCGATGATGAAAAAAGCATTCAAGACGGTGCGGTTCGTTACTTTGCCAACATCGTCAATACGACGAATCTTGAGTGGAAGGAATTCGAATACCTTTGCAACCTCTATAAGATTCCTTTGGACAAGCCTTGGAATAAAT
>CAVJKK010000220.1:0-3363 GCA_963649855.1 Anaerovoracaceae bacterium | reverse complement strand
GAACAGAGAAGTCCGCGACACGAAAGACGTGTTTGAAGCAGACGCCCTCGCCCGCAAATTTGCAGAAAAAATGGTATAGAGAATGATATTAAAAATCATCTGCGGACTTATAATTTTAGGGATAATCGTTTTTATCCACGAAACAGGGCATTTTCTGGCGGCAGTTGTGTGCGGCGTAAAGGTTGAAGCGTTTTCCGTAGGCATGGGACCTGTCCTCCTGCATAAAAAAATCCGCGGAATTGACTGGCGCCTTTCACTGCTTCCGCTCGGCGGCTACTGTTCGATGAAGGGCGAAAACGACCTGAACGACGCTTACGAAAACGGAGAAACCAAAGTCTTTGCGGACAAAGATTCCCTGTACGGCGTTCATCCATTTAAGCGCGCGCTGATTGCCTTTGCAGGACCTTTTTTCAACCTTCTGCTCACTTTCTTTTCTTTTTTTGTAGTCGCCCTCGTAGGCTACAGTTACTGGTCGGCATCTTCAAAAATCATCCTCGCAAATGAACTCTATCCCGAAGTTGAATCTGCGGCAGCGGAGGCAGGTTTAAAGACCGGTGATGAAATAATTCAGATAAACAGTGAAAAAATCAGCGACTTCAGCCAGCTTTACAATTTTATTGCAGTTCACGGAGACGAAGATTTAGCGGTAAAAGTCCTCCGCGGCGGTGAAGAACTTTTATTTACGGTTCACACGAAGATGGATACAAACACCGGCGCTGGAAAACTCGGCGTTGCAAGCGATTCTTCCACAGTTGAAAAGCGGGAAGCAGAACGCTACGGATTTTTCGGAGCAATAGGACAGGGCGCACAGCAGACATTCAAAATGTTTACGGCTTCAATCAGGGGAATCAAAAGTCTTTTTAAGGGCGTAAAGATTACGGAAGCCGTGAGCGGACCTGCTTCAATTACGACGATGCTCGGAGAAACGGTTGCGCAGAGTTTTAAGACGGACTTTCGGACGGGACTTTCTTCGATTTTGAGGTTCGTGGCTTTAATCAGCATTTCGCTTTTTATAATGAACCTGCTGCCAGTGCCTGTTTTAGACGGCGGACTTCTTTTATTTTCGCTGATTGAAGGAATCTTCCGTATTCAAATTTCACCGAAAATAAGGTATGTTGTTCAATATATCGGACTTGCTTTTATCGCTTTCCTCTTTGTGATTGCGATAATCGGAGACTTCAACTATTTTCTGAGGCTTTTCAATGAAAAATAAATTCTTACTCTGCTCTGTTTCTGCCCTTGTTTTCAGTCTTCCGGGCTTTGCACAGTCGCACGTTTCAACCCAGGCACACGAAAGCGCAGTTACGTCGCTTGCAATTCTTGACAGTTCTTCTGAACAGGACACTTTTTTCAGCGTCGGAAAAGACGGCTTCATCATAAAGTGGACGGAAGATTCACTTGGGGAACACTATCAGGTGAGCGACGTTGAAATAAAAATGATTTCGAGAAGTCCAAACGGAACTGACGTTGCAATTTACGAAACGGACGGCGCTTCAATAAACATGGTGAGCATCTGGAACTTTAAGACGCTGACGAGAAAATGCGCATACACCTTCGGCTCTCCGGTAACTTCTGTCGTCTACTCTGCAAAGGGAACTTACGTCCTTGTAGGAACGGCGAGCGACAAGGGAACTTACTTTCTGAACACCCAGAACAACACGATTACTTCAAAAAAACTGAAGGAATCGACGGGTGCGGTAAGCATGGTTTTGACGAGTGACAGCGAAAACTCAATGGCAGCCTACTCTCCGGTTGGAACGCTGAGTTATTACAACGTCAAGACAGGCGCTAAAAAAGGAAAGTTCTATACGGAAGCGGGCTTGAGCCAGCCGTGCATGTTCAACAACAATGTTTTTCTGGCAGGCTGTAAAGATGGAAGCGTCTATGTAATCAAGGCGACGACGGGAAGCACGGTTGCAAGTTTTAAGGTTGCAGGCGGCGAACCTGTTCTCCTCGCTTCAAACAAACTTGAAAACCTCTACTATATCGTAAACGAAAACAGACAGTTCAAGCTCTACATGATCCAGAACGACAGAAACAAAGAAGTAATTGCGCCGCAGCTGATCCGCACTTTTACGGGCTTAAAAAACGGTGAAGAAATCGTCTGTGCAACCCTCGCTTCTTCCGGTTCAATCTTTGCGGGAACAAACCTCGGCAACCTGTACAAATTTGACAATTCAGTGGCGGAACGCGTCGATGTTTTGCAGTCCTTAAGCGACAACATGTACGACCACATCTACGACGTTGCAGCGGCAGGCGACAACTTTTACTTTCTGACCCCGGCTTCAATCGTGCTTTCTTCTTACGACACGGGAGTCGTTGACGTGCGCGGAACGAATCCGGGTCACACGAACATAATAAATTACAGTGCAGACGGAGTAATTTTGTGGACGCGCGATTCTAAAAAGCCGGTTCAGTATTACGATTTTGCAACCGGGCAGACGACTACAATCTTTACGCCGGAACTGAACTTAAAGTCCCTGAAACTTTACAATGATTCGCTTCTTTCGATTGAAGGAAGTTCAAAAGTAAACAGATATTCAATTTCAGACGGCAGCAGGGAAAACCTTTACAACGGGGCGGGCATTCAAGATGCCGTACTCTACAATCAGAATGACCTTTACGTTGCAAAAACAAGCGCAACCGCTCCGGCAGTGCCACTTTTGTACGTAAACACTCACACAAAGGAAACCGTTCCGCTCGGTTTAAAAGGCAGCGTTGCCTATGCGCTTTCCTTTGACTCTTCCCTCGAAAATCCAGAAATTTACGGAATCGTAATCGGCACGGACAGTCAGAACCGCTCGTTGACGGCGGCATTTGCCTTCAATCCCGCAACAAAAACTTCAAGAAACCTGATTGAAGAACACTCGGAAGACGCAAACGCAATCAGTTATCTTTCCTACCCCGTTTTATATACGAACATGGGAAAATCAAGAATCCGTTCCTACAACCTGATGGCAAAACGCAACTTTGAATACAAGCGTTCAGCTTCCCTCCCGCTGAAAATCGCGAAAAACAGGACAAGGCTCGTAGTCTTAAACCGCGACGGCTCAGTAAGCTGGTACAACCCGGACATGAACGCCGTAATCGCAGACTGGTACTTAACCGGCGACGGCCAGTGGTTTGAGTTTTAGGAGAAAAGTTACAAATTTTAGATTTTTTTTCAAAAAAAATGTGTAAAAATTGATAATCAGCGCCATTTATTATGCGGAGGTAAAAAATGAAAAACAATCATTTAACTCCCGCAGAAAAGTGGGAACAGTTGACGTTTGCAGATGACTTTGTCTTCTGCAGAATACTTGAAAAGAATCCGGACGTAACAAAAGAGTTGCTGGAACTTCTGCTGGACATCAAAATTGAACG
>CAVJKK010000219.1:0-3375 GCA_963649855.1 Anaerovoracaceae bacterium | reverse complement strand
TACACGCACTCCCGAAGGCGGTGCATTCAAAAAATCTTCCGTAATTCTTGAAGCGGTTTCTTCAAAGCATCCGACATGGCGCACACCTTTTGTAAGTGCCGACCAGGACAACGGACCGGGACTTGGAGTCCGCGTAAAGGAAATCGTAAAAGACACCAGCAAAGGCCGCATGGTCTGGGATCCGACAAATGCAGACGCAATTCAGTCAGGACCTGACAAAGGCTATGTAGAATATCCGAACGTAAACATCGTAAACGAAATGGTTGACCTGATTTCAGCAAGCCGTGCCTACGAAGCAAACTCAACCGTAATTCAGGGCGCAAAGGACATGTTCAGTGCAGCCCTCGAAATCGGCAGGGCATAAGCTAAGTGTCTGGCGTTAAAATCTCGTGAAAGTTGAATTTTTTTTGTAGACAAGAAAATTCAATTAGGTTAGAATTTTTGTGTGGGATTTAAAAAGGGGGATAATTTTTAATGAACGTTATGCAGATAATGAACGCTCCTGAAATGCTTCGCACAAATCCGGCACATTCAGGAACTTCACCACTCACAAAAATCATTCCGGGACAGAATATTCAGACTTCTTCAGAAACCCGTAAACCGGGCGCTTTTGAGGCTTTCCTTTTAGAGGCTGTGAACGGCGTAAATGAACAGCAGCTTGATGTTTCTCGCGTGCAGGAAAAACTCATCACAGATCCTGATTCAGTTGACATTCATGACGTAACGACAGCGATGGCAAAGGCTCAGATGTCCCTGACACTTGCACAGACCGTAATTGACCGTCTTGTTACCGGCTGGTCAGAAATCCAGACAACACGCTAGTTTTTTCTTTATGCTTTTCTTATAAAAATAAATGTGTTATTATAAATAGAATTTTTTCAGAAATTCGGTCACGGGAGGGGACAGATGATCGAATGGCTCAAACAGCTGCCGTCTAAGATAAAAGAACTGTGGTCTAAGTGGAAACCCGTTCAGAAAGGAATTTTTATCGGGATTGTTGTCCTTGTGATTGTTGCACTCGTGGCAATGTTCCGCGTGAGCAGTGCGCCTTCCGGAGTTGCTCTTTTTAATACCGCAATCCGTGATGAAAACGCACAGGATGCAATTACACAGTATCTAGACCTCAATAATATTGAATACAGGGTTGAAAACGGACTCATCATCGTAAACGACAGAAAAACTGCCGAAAAACTGCGCCCGAATCTTGATGCCGCAGGTCTTATTCCTGACGGTGTCGACCCGTTTGACGTATTCAACAAGAGCAGCTGGTCTGACACCGATTTTGAACGCAACGTAAAACTCGAAAATGCACTTCAGAAACAATTAAAAAAACATATTCTTTCACTTGATGACATTGCAGACGCAGACGTCGTAATCACTTCCCCGGAAAAAGAACTTTTCAGCAGCAATCAGAAACCTGTAACTGCCTCTGTAACCGTAACTTTCAAGCCGAACAGCACGATGCCTGAAAACCGCAAGCTCCTGAAAGGACTGCAGAACGTGATTTTACATTCTGTCGTAGGGCTTACGGCTGAAAATTTAACTCTCACCGACAACTACGGCAATGTTCTGAATGATTTTGAAAGCCTTGCAGAAAGCGACCGCCTGGATAACATTCAGAAACAGAACAAGATGATTGCAAAGGAAGAAGCAGAACTCAGGAAAAAAGTCCTTGAAATGCTTCAGAAAAACTTCAACGGCTATGACAGAGTCCGCGACCTCAACGTAAAAATTGAGCGCGACATGAATCCCGTTACAAGAGACCAGACAATCTATACTCCGATTGAAATTACGGCGCAGGATCCCGATAAACCTTACGATACGACTGAAAAACGCGACTATCTTCCGATTTCTTCCCAGACAGTAACAAAAGAATGGACGGGAACGGGCTACAACCCGGAAGGACCTGCGGGAGTAGAATCACAGAATCCGCCGGTTTACAGCGATATGTCGAATGTTATCGGCAAATCAACGGAAACGGGTGTTACTCAGAATAACGTCGTAAACACGGAACAGCGCCACACCGAGCAGAACACTGTTTTAAAAAGAATTACTGCCTCTGTGAACATTGACGGCTACTGGGAAACAGTCCTCGACAAGAGCCGTAAACCTGTAGTCATTGACAACGAAAATATTGACTACTGGAAAGAATACTGCACTAAAAACAACATCCTTGAAAAAAACGTCCGTCTTTCGGCAGGGCACTTTTTCAGAATCTACAAACCTGTAAGTCAGGAAATAATTGATAATGTTTCGGAACTTGTCCGCGACGCAATCGGCTATTTAAAATCCCGCGGAGACTCGGTAACCGTTACAAGTTTTGCAATTCCGCGCGAACCGGAATGGAATACAGAAGAAAATAAATTTTTCAAGCAGGAACAGACAAAGACTACAATCCTGCTCACCCTTGCTACAATTACCGTAGTCCTTCTTGCATTCATCATCTTCAGGTTTGTAAGCCGCGAAATGGAACGCAGAAGAAGGCTTCGGGAAGAAGAAATCCTTCGCAGACAGCAGGCAGAACGCGAAAAAGCTCTCTGGGAAGCAAAACAGGACGGAATGCAGGATGTTACGATGTCCGTCGAAGAGAGAAAACGTGCTGAACTTCAGGAAAATGCGATTGCAATGGCAAAAGAACATCCGGAAGACGTTGCAATGCTCATTCGTACATGGCTTATGGAGGAATAGTCTATGGCAGATGAAAAGGCAAAGGCTGCTTCAAAGCCGTCAAATGTAAAAGCCTCTGCCGGAAAAAAATCCGGTGCAAAAGATTATAAAAGCCTGACGGGGCGTCAGAAGGCTGCAATCTTCTTAGTTTCGCTCGGAAGCGATGTTTCTGCGGAAATCATGAAGCATCTGCGCGAAGACGAAGTTGAAACCCTCACTTTTGAAATCGCCCGCCTTGAAACTGTTGACGCAGATTTTAAGGATCAGGTTCTGGAAGAATTTCAGGATTTGATGCAGGCTCAGAACTTTATTTCTACCGGCGGTATTGATTATGCCCGCGAACTTCTCGAAAAATCTTTAGGTTCGCAGAAGGCAATCGACATCATCAACCGCCTTACTTCAAGCCTGCAGGTTCGTCCATTTGACTTTATCCGCCGTACCGATCCTTCACATCTTTTGAACTTCATTCAGACTGAATATCCGCAGACCATTGCCCTTATTCTTGCCTATCTTGAACCGAGCAAGGCTGCAATCATTTTGCAGAACCTGCCGTCTGAAATTCAGCCGGAAGTTTCGCGCCGTCTTGCAACGATG
This sequence comes from Anaerovoracaceae bacterium, assembly GCA_963649855.1. GTDB lineage: Bacteria > Spirochaetota > Spirochaetia > Treponematales > Treponemataceae > Treponema_D. Next base: position 114 of record CAVJKK010000219.1, on the reverse strand, counting down.
GACCGTACTTCCCCGGACGTTCTGCGCGAAGTTGAACGCGTACTTGAAAAGAAACTTTCCACGCTTTCCAGCGAAGACTACACTGCTGCCGGTGGTGTTGAATCCATCGTTGAA
>CAVJKK010000218.1:0-3382 GCA_963649855.1 Anaerovoracaceae bacterium | reverse complement strand
ATATAATTCCGGGTATGGCTTTTTATGATTCTTTTGATGTTGCTGTAATTGGCGGCGGTCATGCCGGAACGGAAGCGTGCCTTGCCTGTGCCCGCATGGGATTAAAAACTCTGCTTGTTACGCAGACGATTGACTCAATTGCAAGGATGAGCTGTAACCCTTCAATCGGCGGCGTTGCGAAAGGCAACATTGTCCGCGAAATTGACGCCCTCGGCGGCGAAATGGGAAAACTCATCGACAAATCAATGATTCAGTTCAGAATGTTGAACAAAAGCCGTGGTCCTGCCGTTCAGTCTCCGCGTTCTCAGGCTGATAAAATCCTCTATTCTTCACTTGCGCGGCAGACGATTGAAACTACTCCCAATCTTTCAACCTTAATGGATACCGTTGTTGATATTCTTACGACTGCTTCTGACTGCGATCTGCCCCCAAACAGCGACACTTCTGCAGAAAAAGGCTCGATTCCGGGCGAAGTGCGTTCAAGTCTTTTGAGCGAAGCGGCACTTTCCGGCAAAAGACAGAAAATTACTGCGATTGTTACCGAACGCGGGAGAATTATTCCCGTGCGCTCCGTTGTCCTGACGACGGGAACTTTCCTTGGCGGGCGCATTTTTATCGGTGAGTACGATGCCCCGTGCGGAAGAATCGGTGAAGGCGGTGCTTTCGGGCTTACTCATTCCCTGAACAGGCTCGGTTTTACGACGGGAAGACTCAAGACAGGCACTCCTCCGAGAATTCTGCGTCGTACCGTGGATTTTTCTAAGGCGGAACTGCAGGAAGGCGATGAAGAAATCGTGCCGTTCAGTTTTGAAACTCAGAAAATCGACCGCCCGATGGTGCCGTGCTATCTTGTCTACACGAACAGTGAAACTCACGAAATCATCCGTAAAAATATCAGCCGTTCGCCTTTGTATTCGGGAAAAATCAGCGGAATTGGTCCGCGTTACTGTCCGTCAATCGAAGACAAGGTAATGCGGTTTGCCGAACGCGACAGACATCAGCTTTTTGTTGAACCTGAAAGCCTTCAGACCGATGAAATCTACCTCAACGGTTTGAGTTCAAGTCTGCCGGAAGAAGTTCAGGATGCGTTTCTGCGTACGATTCCGGGATTTGAAAACTGTACTGTAAGCCGTCCGGGCTATGCGGTTGAATATGATTATGTTGAACCGACCCAGCTCTATCCGAGCCTTGAAACTAAAAGGGTTGCAGGACTTTTTGATGCAGGTCAGATAAACGGAACTTCAGGCTATGAAGAAGCTGCAGGGCAGGGTCTTGTTGCAGGCATTAACGCCGGTCTGTATGCGCGTGCCCACAAGAAATTGTGCGGACCGTTGTGTTCGCCGCGTGCGGGTATGGGACAGACTGCTGCAAGCATGGAAAAAGGTGCTTTTCAGAATAAACCCGGCATGACGGAAGACGAAATCAAAGCCTTTGCGGAAATTTCAGAAAAAGAAACTCATGCAATCAACGCTGCGCTGCAGAAAGCTCAGAGTGATGCAGGTTACGAAAAATTCAATTCGATTCCTGAATGGGAACCTCTGATTCTCGGTCGCGATGAAGCATATATCGGTGTTCTGATTGACGATCTTGTAACGCTCGGAACAAAAGAACCGTACAGAATGTTTACCGCCCGCGCTGAGTACCGCTTAAAGTTGCGCCACGACACTGCCGACCGCCGCCTGAGTGAAAAAGCGTATATGGTCGGATTGAAGAATGAGTCGCAGATTAACGCGATGCGTACAAAGTATGCGCTGATTGATGAAGCCGTTGCACTTCTTTTGAAGAAGAAAGATGCACAGAATCCGGGCTATGCGGAAGAAATCTGGAAAGTAGCTCAGGAAGATTTTAAATACAAGTATTACATAGAAAAGCAGGATGCCCGCGTTGCCAAAATGCACAAAATGGAAAACCGCAAGATTCCCGCAGATTTTGATTACGGCGCAATTCCCGCCCTGAGTGCCGAAAGCCGTGGAAAACTCGAGAAAATCCGTCCGCTCACGCTCGGTCAGGCAAGCCGTATCAGCGGAATAAGAAATTCGGACATCATGCTGCTGATGGTCTATCTGTAAAAAAAATGGCGCCACGAATGGCGCTGAAGACTGAAAACGCCACTACAGAAGGGTGCACTTATTCAAATTTAAAGACGCTTTCTTCCGCCCAGGAGTACTGGTTCATGTATTCGCCGTGGTACATGTCTGATTCGTTCATCGGTTTGCCGTTTAAGTAGTCGATAAAGTCGCAGCCGAACTGTGCAAAGTCAACGGCGTAGGTGTCACCTGAATGTTTAAAGACTTCGCCTGCGTTCACTTTTTCGAGGGACGTTTTTAAGTCTGCAAGTATTTTTGTCATGTAACTCTGCATGTTTCTGTCATAAGATGAATCTTCAAATACAACTGAGGCGATTTCTTTGCGGGTGCATGCCGAGCCCTGTCTGTCGATTAAAAATGCGAGTACTTCTTTTGATTTCGTCCTTCCGAATTTAACGGCGGTTCCGTCAATAAAAAAATCAAAATTGCCGAACGTCTTTGCGTAAAAGCGCGGTTTCTGGCTGTCCTGCGCAAAGGCTGTTTTCTGCAGATTCTTGTAGTGCTCAAGTTCTGCCAGCACGTCTTCTTTTTTGACCGGCTTTAAAAGATAGCCCGTTGCGTGTGCCTTAAACGCTTCCAGCGCGTACTGCGGATAGCCGGTCGTAAAAATGATTGCCGTCACCGGCGAAACTTCGTGGACTTTCCGGGCAAGTTCAAGTCCGTTCAGTTCCGGCATGTCTATATCTAAAAATGCAAGCTGCACGGAATTTGTCTGCAGATATTTGAGCGCATCAAAAACATTTGTGAATCCTTCAACTTCCGTAAAATCCGGGATTTGTTTCAGCGTTTCAAGAAGGTCTGAGAGAACAAGTTTTTCATCGTCAACGCAAATTGCTTTCATGGGAACAGTATATCATAATATTAGAGGGGAGAAGTTGATTTTTTGAGTGTAAAAACACGGCTGTTGTGGTAGAATCTGCTTTATGGATAACGTTAACTTAATTGAAAAAAAAGAACCTGCGTCAAAACGGGTTCTTGAAGTTGTAAAGCTGCTTTTTATTGCAGTGTTTTTTCTGGTTGACCTTGTGCTCTGTCTTAATTCTGATTTTTTACAGATAAGACAAAAAGCGGTGATGAGTCTTTCTGTTGAATTGTGTGCAATTGTTCTCTGCGGATTTTTGTATTTTTCTGCACTTATCGATGACCGTAAAAGCCGTTTCCGGACTCTGTTCCTGAACATGGTATTTTTTGAAGCCTTTGCTTTCTTCCTTGATACGATTTACTGGCTTACTGCAAAACAGGCTCAGTTCAATACGCTTCTTGTCGTTGCAAATGCCCTTATGTATCTTTCGTTT
>CAVJKK010000217.1:0-3382 GCA_963649855.1 Anaerovoracaceae bacterium | reverse complement strand
AGGGGAAAGAACTGTTATTTTTTCACCATCTGATTTTTGCAGATCTTCCTTTGCGATTTTAGAAATTTTTGAAGGACGCAAAACCTCTTCAAAAAAAGTTTTAGTCCAGTCGTAAGAAAGCGCCCATTTTTCATTAAACCAGTAGTAATGACCTTTAAAAGGGCTGTATTCGTCAGGCTTTGCCGTAATGTGACTTGAATCCACATCCAGAAAATTCAGTTCAGAATTTCCTTCCAGACCCATTCTGGTAAAATTGCTGCTTCCAATAATTCCGCAGGTTTTGCCCTGAGTACTCATAAAGATATAGCATTTTGAATGAAAAAACTGCGCTTCATCATTTTCATCTTTTTTACAGATATGAATTTCAAGCTTTCCGGGATTCTCAAGATATTTTTCAAGAAATAAAACGGCTTTTTTGTATTCGTTTTTTACTTCGATTTCGCTAAGGTCAGTTTTTATAAAATCTTCCGGGAATTTTTCATTTTTATATTTAGGATTTGCATTACATCGTGCAAAAAAATAAGGATCTTTTCCGATTAAAAGCCTCATTTTCGTGCCTTCACGCGCCAGAAAAGAATCCAGAGCATCCGCTAAAAGTGCCGTTCCCGGAATATCCCAGTAGCCGGTCGCAATGCAGATTTCATCAATCTGCGGCATAGAAATAATTTCGTTTAAAGTATCAACAAGTTTAAGTTTTGAAGAATTGTCTAAAATCGTGTTTCCAAACATTTATGCGTTCCTGTCTTTGTGTAAAAAAATTACGGATTTTGTCTTTTAAAACAGTTTATCATAGATTTTGACACGGCGGATACGGCTTTCAGGTTTTGCTGAAACCGTAGAATTCGCCGTATTTGCCACTGAACGGGACAGAAGAAACTACGATGAATTTGTAAAAGTATTCGGTACGGAAGAAAACTGACGGCGGCAAAATGCGCAGGACGCGGAAAGGCGTAAAGCCTTTGGTTTTGTGTCCTGCGCAAAATGTGCCCTGAAGTTATTTTGTAATCAGCTTGTTCATTGCCTTGATGAAGTCGGTCGGGCTTGAAAGTTCTGCGCCGCTTGCGAGCAATGCCTGGTCAAGAAGGACTTCGCACACATCGGCAATGTATTTTTCATCGTCCGATGTTTCGAGCGTTTTTACAATCGGATGTTCTGCGTTGATTTCGAGAATCGGTTTTACTTCCGGTGCAGGCTGGCCCATTGCGCGCATCATTCTTGCCATCTGGATTCCAGGATCGTTTTCGTCGACTACAACGCATGACGGGCTGTCGCTCAGGCGTTTTGAAAGCACTGCGTCCTTGATGCGTTCGCCGAGTGCTTTCTTGATTTTTTCCTGAACCGGCTTGAAGGCTTCTTCCTTCTTTTTGGCTTCTTCCTTGTCGATTCCGAGTTCTTCGTCTGAACCTGCGCGGTTTACGCCCTTGAGTTCGTAGTCTTTGTATTTCATCAGGCTTGGAATTACAACATCGTCAATGTCGTCTGCCATGATTAAGACTTCAAAGCCCTTGTTTTTGTAGGCTTCGAGGAGCGGGCTTGCGCGGAGGTTTTTCTCGTTGTTGCCGGTGATGTAGTAAATCGCTTTCTGTTCAGGCTTCATTCTTGAAACATAGTCTTTAAAGCTTGTCCATTTTCCGTCGCCGTTGCCGCTGTCGTCGGTTGACTTGAATCTTACGATTTCTGCGATTTCGTCGCGGTTTGCGTAGTCAGAATAAAGTCCTTCCTTCATCGGGCGGTTAAAGTTTTCTACAAATTTGTTCCATTTTTCGATTGCTTTCTTTTCGTCGTCTGTCGGTTTTTCTGCCTTGCGTGCCTTGTCTGCTTCTTCTCCCATCTTCTTGAATTCGCTCAGGAGTTTTTTAACGGAAGCGGATTTGATGCTGTCGAGGATTCTGTTCTGCTGGAGAATTTCGCGGCTTACGTTCAGAGGCAGGTCTTCAGAGTCGATGATTCCGCGTACAAAGCGCAGGTAAGATGGCAGAAGCTCGCGGTCGTCGTCTGTAATGAATACGCGCTTAACGTAAAGTTTTACGCCGCTCTGGTAGTCTGCCTGATACATGTCGAACGGTGCCTGCTGCGGAACATAGAAAAGCGTCGTGTATTCCTGAGTTCCTTCTGCGTGTGTGTGAACGTAGTGCAGTGGATCCTGCCCGTCGTGGCTGATTGTTTTATAGAAAGCGTTGTAGTCTTCTTCCTTGAGTTCAGACTTTGGACGCTTCCACAAAGCAGATGCGGAGTTCACCTTGTCTACCTTGTTTTCGCTTCCGGTAACGTTTCCTTTGTCGTCGTATTTGTTCTGCGTGTAATGAAGGTAAATCGGGAATGCGATGTGGTCTGAATAACGCTTGATAAGCTCTTCAATCTTCCATCTTGAAGCGTAATCCTTGCTGTCGTCGTTCAGGACCATTTCGATTGCAGTTCCGTGTGCGCCTTCTGCGTCAAAGCCGAATTTTTTAGCTTCGTCGGAATCTGCCTTGACTTCCTCAATTGTGTAGGAATTTGTGCCGTCGCTCGACCACTTGTAGATTTTGTCTGCCGCAGCCTTGCGCGTGTAAACGTTGATTTCCTTTGCAGCCATGAAAGCGGAATAGAAACCGACGCCGAACTGTCCGATTAAATTAGATTCTCCGCCGTTCTTTTCGCTGGCGATTTTTTCGATGAATGCCTTTGTGCCGGAGCGGGCAATCGTTCCGAGGTTGTTGTTCAGGTCATCTTCATCCATGCCGATTCCCGAATCCTGAACGGTGAGCACTTTTGCAACGTCGTTAAAGCTGATGTCGATTTTCGGTTCGGTCTTGACGTTTTTGTAAGCATCGTCGCTGACCATCAGGTAGTTGAGTTTGTCGATGGCGTCCGAAGCGTTAGAAACAATTTCGCGCAGGAAAATGTCCTTGTTTGAATACATTGAATGGATAATCAATTTAAGAAGCTGATTTACTTCTGTCTGGAACTGATATTTAGCCATATTTTTCCCCTGTAAAATTAAAAGTCTTCACCTTTAAAACTAATAAAAAAAAATCAAAACGTACACAAAATATTAAGATTTTTTTTGAGAAGAATGGGGGGGGGAGTTAAATAAGTTTTTCTCCCCCTGTGTCAAAAAGTCCCGGATTTTAAGAAAATCAAAAAACATAAGGCACAAAATTACCCGAAAATTAAGTCATTCCCGCGTGCAGAAGGTCAAAAAAGCCTCCGTACGACCTCGTGTCGTACCAAGAAACTTGCGTTTCTTGCGGGATTACAGTCTTTAGCGCCATCCGTGGCGCAGTCTTACATTGGTGCTGATTGAGCCCGTGTACCTTTGGTACAAATCAAGCGTATATTAAATCTGGTGGTTACTGCGCTTCGCTTGTGCCTTCGGGCGACAGGCTCAACCACCGTGTTT
>CAVJKK010000216.1:0-3424 GCA_963649855.1 Anaerovoracaceae bacterium | reverse complement strand
GTTAAAAAGCTTCCGATTTCCGAAGCGGCTTTTAATCACATCTTAAATTTGAAAGATTTTTACAGCAAGCTTTTAAAGAAGTACGAGGGTTCGGAACTTAAAATCAACGCTTGCTCATTAAAAGAAGATTTAACTGGTCCCAAAGCTGTATTTGAATACGTAAAAGGCGTTGAACTCTTAAGGCTTTTGGATGATGCACTTAAAGCTGATGACCTTGATGCCTTTACAAAGCTTTTCGACAAGTATGTTTCCCTTACAGGCTTTAATGAAACCTTTCCTTTTGCAGATCAGGATATGGTATTTTCAAACATTTTGGTGGATGGGGATACCTGGACTTTGATAGATTACGAGTGGTGCCTTGACATAAAGCTTCCCGTCAAGGAGACTGCATACAGGGCAATCTACTGTTATTTGTTGGAAGATGAGTCACGCAAAAAGTTTAATGTTGATTTAGTGCTTGATAAGCTTGTACTTTCACGAGAGGCAGCCGACGAGATAGAGCTCGACGAGATGAACTTCCAAAAGAAGGTCACAGGCAAGTCTCTAAGCCTTTCGGAGCTTCGTGAGCGACTTGGATTTAAGATTGTTAATCCCATAAAGAGTAAATTTTCTGATTCGCTTGATCGACAGATTTATCAATTCAGGATTTATCCCGGCGGTGCGACAGGGGAAATGTCGGAGGATACCGCTTTTGACATTGATACCCCTTACACTTCCGAGAAGAATGCAAAAGCAACGATTTTTGTTTCTAAGGATGATAAGATTTTAAGGGCAGATCCCGTAAACGCACCCTGCCTTGTGAAGTTTAACGAGGCGAAGCTTTCGGAACTTGATTTTCCGGTTGATTCCAAGAAATATCTTGCGTCAAACGGAAAGAGGCTTAGTAAGGACACGTTTTTATTTTCCACTAATGATCCCAATCTATACTTCAATATAGACGGATTCATTCACGATGAAGATACTTTTCTTTATCTTGACCTTGATATTACGCTCCTTTCGGAAGACACGGCAAAGGCAATCGAAGCCAATTTAAAAAGGTTTTTCTAGCGTACGAAGCGGTAAGAAAGCTGAAAAAATATGAGTGTGAAGGAAAAAGTAAAAGGATTAATAAGTTCATATCTTGATTTAACTTATCAAAAGAAGCTTAAGGAAGCACAAACAAGCTATCCCGATTGGATCGTAAAGAAGGAATCGGACCTTAAGCGTTTTGACATGACCCTTGAAGACGGTGAGGCTTACGATAAGAGCCTTGTTTTCACTGCCAGGGATAAAGCTTTTACCGCACTTATCTATCCTATGAAGAAACTTGATTCCTCATTCAAGGTATCGAATTGCATTGAGGATATCATTGTTTTCACAAACGGTGTTCTTTCGGACACTGCTATTCCTTTGCTTGAAGAATTATTCGAAACAAATAAGGCAATAGATGTTGCTTACGGAAACGAAGACATTGCGGATTTTGACGAAGAAGCCTTGGACGGCATAACGGAAGGCTCAAGGCGGGATCCGTTATTTAAGCCGGGCTGGTCTCCGAACACTTTCTTGGATCACTTTTATTTTGGAAACATCGTTGCAATCAGAAGGAGTACCTTCAGGGATGCAATTTTCAAAGAAGGCATGACCGGAGCCGAAGCTCTTTACGATATGCTCCTTAAGAATATCTTTGACAGGAACTTTAATTTAAAATGCAGGGTCAGCAATATCGATGAAGTACTGATTCATGTAAAGGATTATGAGTTTACCCGTCTGACACCCGGAAAAAAGACTTCGGAAACGAAAACAGAATATAAAATATCAATCGTTATTCCATCAAAAGACAACCCGCATCTTTTGAAAAAGTGCATGGACAGCCTTGTGGATACCATGCTTCCTACTGAAAAGTGCGAGCTGATCGTCGTGGACAACGGAAGCAGCCTTGACAATAAGGCTCTTATTGAAGATCTGTCGGCAAAGTATGGCTTTGCATATATCTACGAACCTTCGGAGTTTAATTTTTCAAAGATGATAAACCGCGGGTCGGAGCAGGCTAACGGCGACTGTCTTCTTATATTAAATGATGATATAACATTCATTGAGAAGGGCACACTCTCAAAATTGGCAGCCGAGTGCAGCCTTCCGTTCACAGGCTGTGTGGGAGCAAAGCTTCTTTATCCTGATACACATATGATTCAGCATGCCGGGGTGTTTAATAATCGCTTAGGGCCTGTTCATAAGCTTCAATTTGCCGACGACTCAAATGATTATTACTTCGGCTTTAATAAAACAGTAAACAATGTAGCTGCCGTTACCGGCGCGTGCCTCATGATACGAAGAAGCCTCTTTGAAGAACTTCTCGGCATGGATGAAGAGCTTAAGGTTGCTTTTAACGATGTGGACCTGTGCTTCAGGGCACTTGAGAAGGGCTGCTGCAATGCGGTTTGCAATGATGTTTTTCTTTATCATGCGGAGTCGGTGACGAGAGGCCATGATACAGACGAGGCTTCGCTTGAAAGGCTTGAAACGGAAAAGAAGAGGCTTTATGAAATTCATAAGGATTTAAGGGCCTTCGATCCTTTTTATTCAAAATATTTGATATCCGATTGCCTGGATACTCGTATCGAGAGCGCGGGGCAGTATGAGTACGGAACATCGATTGAACTCATGGACTATGCAAAGCCTTTGAACCTAAAGAAGGCAAGGGAAGATGCGGTTTCGCAGCTTTCGGTTGAATATTCGGGCGAGATGAAAGATTTTTCTTACGACGAGGCCGATAAGGATTTTTATTTCATCCAGGGCTTTTCATACATTCAGGGAAGCGACAATGCTCTTTATAAGCGTAAGCTGATACTTAGCTCAAAGGACAAGTGCTTCGGCTTTGATTTGACAGGACGTTTAAGAACGGATGTTGCAAAAGGGTGCCCGTCGGAACGAGACCTTGAATTGTCCGGATTTTCGGTAAAGCTAGCTAAGGGCGTGCTTAAACCCGGCAAATACAGGGTGGGCATGCTTTCAATTAAACGTTTTTCAAAGGAAAAGATTTTTTCTTTTTCCAATAAATACTTAACGGTGGAATGATTGATGGAAGAGGATTTTAAGAAACTTTATGACGAGGAGCTTGAAAGAAACGTGATCCTTTCGGAGCGCCTGTCCGAGGCAATAGCCGAAAAAGAAGAAACGGAATACAAGCTTAACAGGATCAAAAACAATCCCCTTTGGAAAGCGAGCGCACCGGCAAGACGGTGCATTAACAAGACCGTCAACTTTTCAAGGAAGGTTAAGAACATCGGCGGACTTCGCGGTTTAAAGTTAAAGCTTGATTATAAAAAACGTGAAAAGGAAGCCAAGCAGTATTATGGCACAAAGTCTTTCCCTTCGGCTGAAACAAGAGCTTTCGAAGAGAGCTTTGAGTTTGCAAAGAGACCTTTAATCAGTATCCTCGTTCCCT
>CAVJKK010000215.1:0-3443 GCA_963649855.1 Anaerovoracaceae bacterium | reverse complement strand
AGTACCCCAAAGATATGTATAACGACAATCGTCTGGAGTTACGATAAGACCCCATTCGTCCCCCGCCGGGTGATAGTTTCCGAACGTATATCCGACACAATCAGGCGTCCCGAACTTTACCCAAGTTGAATAAGTCCATTTGTCCCCGTCCGCCTCTATTCCGTCAGTTTCTGGAATATAACGGTATTCAAAAAGAGCGTCATACAGTCCGAAAGAATCGACAAAATCGCCTGCGCTAATTGCAAGAGGTTTAATTGATTCGTCCGATTCAATGTCAAAAAATCCGCCGTCAGCATAAGTCAGCCATTTACGGTTTTTATAGTCCGCTCTTTGTAAAAAAAACGGCGAATTGTTATCCGCAATGTTTAGAATAATTCTTGTTGACGTGCTTTCAGCAGATATTGACATTTGTTTTTTCCTGTTATTTTACAAGTTCATAGCCGGGAATATTCAGAAAATACTTTGCGTTTTTTCCAGTTGTTTCAGCGATTCCCTCAGAATTGAAAATCAATGGAGAATCTCCGTCCACCCCGACTATTTTTTTATTGCTAAAAGAAACATTCTTAATCTGTACTGTGTCAGAATCAGAAATTTCTTTTTCCTTTTTTTCTGTCTTTACAGACTTTGTTTCTTTTTCCAAAGATTCCGCCGTATTCTCTTTTGAAGAACCGGCGGAAAGTGTTGACGAACTAGTTCTAGCCATTCAACGCCTCCGCCTAATTTTTCTAGTAAAGACCGCCGGCATATCCGACATTCTTAACAAGAGCGCACCATTCTGGAGCACGAACTTCAAGCATACCGTAAAGCGCAACAACGCCACGATGAGCAAGGCTTGAATCTGTAGGAAGTTCAAAGCTAGAAAGTCCCATAAGCTGGCCAAATGAAAGGTTAGGCGCAAGTTCGTCTGTTGTCGGTGTCAAAAGCGCAATAGACGCTGTTCCAGGAAGTTCCTCGTTAAGGTCAACAACAACTGTTGTGTCTCCACCACTGTTTTTAACTCTTACCATTTCCATAAGAACAGAACCGTCAGCGTTTGTTCTTGTGATAATAAAGCCTGTTGCTTTTGCACCGTTTGTGTCAGGTGTGATTGTAAGAGTTACCTTGTTTCCAGAAGCTACAGCTACGCCAGCGTCAAGAACCTTAGCGGCTGAAATACCGTAAGAGTTAACTGCGTGAACCGCATATCCGTAAGTTCCGGCAAAAGCGTCTGTGAACTGCGATTCAGAATCAGCGGCTGCAACGGCTGTAAATCCTGTTGGAGTGTTTGGTCTCTTTTCAGAATCTCCGGCTGCAAAAACTTCACCCTTAACCTTAAACATCTTGTCAGCACCGCAATCATCGCGGATTTTGATAGTTGGTCCTACGGCTGTAACAATGTTAGGAAGTTTTTCCATTGTGAATTCATTGTTCTGTGTCGTAAAACGCAATCTATCAGAATAAAGCTGTTTGAACTGTCCTGCGACAACTGGAGGGAAGTATGCTTCTGTAAGTTCACCGCCCTTCATTACAACTTCCTGCTCGAGGTTGTCGAACAATGCTTCGCCTGCGTCAATCTTCAAAGTGTCAGACTTTTCGCCGATTTCAAGACCGCGGATGTCGACAATGCTTGCGCGGTGTTTTTTGTCGATAGATGTGTCTTTTGCAGAATCAGTGATAATCTTCAAAAGACCGTCATACTGTTTAGGGTCAACGCTTGAATCTCCGTGGAAAATTGCACGTTCTGTACCGCGTGATACACGCATTGTAGCGGCAACTTTCTGCGCATTAACCGGATTTGTAGCGTTGTCTGTCAAAGTAAGCGGGTGGGATACCTGCCATTTGCTTGACATGTATTTTGTTTCAAAAATCTTGCGCTTGAATTCAGCGTCATCAGCTGTTGCCTGCTCGCCTTCAGCAACAAACAAGAATTCATCGCCCCCGATTCCTGTCTGTGTGTTTACCTGATGAACTGTTGAAGATACCGGCTGTTTGTGCAGCTTATGGAATACCTTCAAGTCATTCTGTTTAACGTCAAGAATGGAAACAAGTGTTGCCTCCAAATCTTCACGCTGTAAAGCTCTTCCCTGTTCATAAGCGGCTGCGTCTGTTCCGTAGCCTGCATCCAATGCTTTTTCAAGCTCTGCGCTGTATGAGCCCGATGTAAAATCGTTTTCGTCAAAAATATCGCCCATTTTCATTCTCCTTTTCTAACGGTTATCTCTTACGATACGGCAGATTTCGCCCCATACCTGCGGATTGATTTTCTGTCCGTTCATAGCTTTCTGGAATTCCGAATTATAGAACTGAACCTGCTCAAGCCCGATTTTTCCGGCTTTTGATTCTTTTACAAGCGCCGATTTCAAGATGTCAAAATCTGCTCCTGTAGGTCTTTTTCCGGCTGTTGCGCCATAGTTTTCGCCGATTGATTTTTCAACGACAGAACGTCTAGCCCCTGCCGGCGCTTTTAAGTATTCGCTGAATGACTTTGTAACGGAAACAAGACTTTCCTTTACTTCGTCAAGAGACTTTTTAAGGCTTGAATTCTCTTTTTTAAGGTCTTCATAGTCCCGTCTCATTGCGCCTAAAAGCGTTGTTCCGTCAATAAAATCTTCGCTTTTCTTAACGTCCTTTTCAGAATCGTCTTCTTCATCGTCAGAATCTTCCTCATCGTCTGTATCATCGCCTTCGTCAGAATCTTCCGAATCTTCGTCAGCTTCATCATCAGAAAAAAGAGAATCGTCTTCATCAGAATCTTTCTTAGCGTCCTTTTCGTCTTTATCCGAATCAAGCGATTTCAAAAGGTCGCTGATAGTTTCGCTGAAATGACTTTTTTTCATTTCCTTGCCTCCATTCCTTATAATCTCAAGAGTTTTATCCCTTGCCTTATTTTCATCAAAACCGTTTTCCTTAAAAAACTGTTCAATGTCCCTTCTTGTTTTTAATTCGCCCGTATCAATGCAGATTAAGGCTTCGTCAATAATGCTTTCGTCAGACTTCTTTATTTCTTCCGCTGAAAAATCCGCTTCCTCATCGTCTGAAAAATCAAGGATTTTTTTTGTCTGCTTCTCAGCATCTTCTTTCTGCAATGCACGTCCGCCGGAATATTCCGCGCTGTCTGTTCCGCTTCCACAAGTCAGCGCCTTGCAAAAATCAGCGGCGCTCATTGACTTTGCAAATCTTGCGCTTCCGACAGTCCAATTTACTGGTGAGCAAGTAAGCGCCAAATCATTCCACATAAAACCGGTTACAGTCTCGCTTCCGTCAGCGTTCTTTCTCACCTGTGGCATAATTCCGCCGACACTCGCCTTTACACGGCTTGAATGCGCTTTTAAAAGATTTATAAAAGGCTTTGCCGCCTCAACCGCTCCGTACAAAATCCCTTTAACAAAAGTTTTCTTTCCGTCCGTGCGTACAGAAACAGGCTCCCCGATAATCTTGTCTTTGTTTGTCTCAACTGTCCCGTC
>CAVJKK010000214.1:0-3478 GCA_963649855.1 Anaerovoracaceae bacterium | reverse complement strand
TCTGTAAAATTTATAACCCGTACGCGACAGATTTTTTTCAATATTTTTGAGCTGACGTCTTTTTTCTGCTTCAGGATCATCGCTTCCAAAGATAGAAGCAAAAAATTTTTGAAAAAAAGACATTTCTTTCTGTTTTGCCATGCTTTAAATATGAATAATTGCTGATTATATGTCAAGTTTTGTTTTTTCGGGCAAAATGCTAAATCAGCGTGTACTGGAGCAGAAGCAGGCGGAGAAGTTCGCGGTTTTTTACACCGAAGAATTTGTATAAATCCTGCATGTCTTTTTTTACGGTTGATTCGCTGGTAATCAGTTCTTCGGCAATTTTTTTAAAGCTGTAGTCTGTGTTCAGCGTGAATTTTATACATTCAATCTGTCTTTCGGTTAAGCCGAGTTCGTGCAAATCCAGCGTTGAGCCTGTTTCCGGCAGTTTTATGGCGGGCTTTATGCCCGGAACTTCCACATCCGTAAAAAGGAAGTTTAATTTTTCCTGCAGAAGAAAATATAGAAGAATATAGCAGCCCATTTCAAAGCCTGCAAAAACCGTGTAGAAAATCAAATCCAGAATCGTCGTGCTTTTGTAGTTTGCAAAAATCATGAGAACGAGGATTGTGCCCGCAATCGCTGCCTTTTTCTTAAAGTGATGTCTTGCAAAGCCGGCGGCACAGAAAAAGGCAAAGAAATTTACGTAAAGCGTAATGCCTATCTTGAAGAAACCGGTAAGCATGAGGTTTACGGTTTCGAGCATGTACAGAAAGAAAATTATCCATAACTGCTGTGGCATGAAAAGATAAACGATTGTTGCAACGAAGGTAAAAATGTTTGCAGCCGGCACTAAAAAGTTTGTATATGGATAAAGAATTGACTCTGTAAAAGGTGAATGGTCTACGCCGAGTGCAAAATTGTTGAATGCTGCGACTGCGGCAAATACCATTCCGAGTACGTCCAGAATCATGTACGGTTTTAAGTCTTTCTTTGAACGTGGAATCATAACAAAAACAGTATATCGCCGAATGAAAAAAATAACAAATAATCATCGGAAATGTTACAAAAATAAATATCTTTGGATAATTCGTTCAAAATAGAGGTTTTTGATATTTTGAAACACTTAAAAAACTGTTATAGTCCTTAGTGAAAGTTGACTTACATTTTTTGGCAAGCATCGGTTTTGGAGAAAAGTTAGGGAAATCTGTAAAAACTTCACTTTTTAGAGGTTTCCTTAAAATCGGGGTTGAGCTAGAGGAGTTTTTGGTCAATTTATTTTGTAAAGTTTTTATAATTAATTTTGACCGTGATAAAGTCCCTGTTTTACAGGGACTTTATTTTTTTGCCCTCACCTGATTATAATAGCGCAAGGGATTGGAAGGGCGCCGTCAGGCGTTGTTTTGCTTTGCAAAACAATGGAGCGCGTAAGACGCGGAACCCTGAAAAGCCCGGTTTGCGGTTTACCGCAAATGCGCCCGTATAAAAATAAAAAACGTTTTCAAAAAAAATATAAACGAGGTTTATTATGTTGAAAAAATTGATTGCATCTGCGTTTTTTGCTGCCGGTGCTTTTGTATTTGCGTACAATCCTCCTGCCGGCGGACAAAATCTTTTACGCATTTCTTCACCCGAACTTTTAACGGAAGGCTCTTCTGCGGCGGGCGGTCCGCTGTTCAGTGTTTCTGCGGATTCTGTTGTGAACAATCCTGCCGTTACCGCTTTTGAACAGCGCACGACGCTTAATCTTGCGGGAACCATGCTTTTTGACAGCGCGGACGAATCTGACAAATCTGTCGGCGGTGCTTTTGAAACGGGACTTCTGATTCCTTCAAAGTGGTGTGTTTCTTCATTTTTAGTGCAGGGCGTTTTTGTTCCGTTCTATGACATGCATCTCGGCAATTCCTTCACTTTTACGGCGGATGTTGCCAAAGACGTTACGGAAAAACTTTCTGTAGGAATGAGCGCTGACCTTGGAATTTTCTATGGTTACGACTCGGACTGGACGGCGGGCGTTAATCTCGGGGCGTTCTACAATTTCGGGGAAATCGCCTTTTTAAAGAACGTCCGGTTTGGTGCGGTTCTGCTGAACCTCGGAAAAATGCTTTCTGATACTGACGTTCTCGGAATTACGGGGGACAAGGCGGCTGACTGGCCTGGAATTGCAACTCCTAAGGCGGGGGTTGCTGCGACTCTCCTCGATAAGGACAATTTTGAAGTTGGTGCGAGTGCGGATATTTCGTTCCCGGCTTTCAACGATTTTGTTTTTGATACGGCTGTTCAGATTGTGATTGTTGACGTCGTAAAATTGAGTTCGTGCTGGGAATATGATGCGCGTGAGTTTTCTGAAGGTTCAAAAAATCTCATGCCTTCTGTCGGTCTGAGCGTTCAGTTTAAGTTTAAGTCGAAGAATGTTTCCCTCCTTGCGAATAAGGGCTGGGAGCAGAGCGAAATGACGGTGAGCGGTGCATGGAAGCAGATGTACAAAAATGTGAATGCCGTGAGTGCGGGTGCTAAAGTCAACCTCGGCTTAAAAGACACACAGCCTCCTGAAATTATCCTCTGGGGAGAAAAATAATGATGAAAAAGACGAATTTATTTACTGCTGCGGCTTTTGTTCTTGCGGCTTCTGCCTTTGCTGAAAAAGGTCCTGTTTATATTTCTCCGAACAACGACGGTGTGCAGGATGTGCTTGAAGTTCCTGTTCAGATTAAGGAAAAACGCTATGTAAGCGAATGGAGTTTCATCGTCAGAAACGAAAAGGGCGAAATTGTTCGTACTATCGGCAACAAGGAAAAACGTCCTGAAAAACTTGGCTTCAAGAATTTCTTCAAACAGCTTGTTACTCCAAAAGCCGGCGTTGCGATTCCGGAAAGCGTTACGTGGAACGGAATCATGGATAACGGCGAAACTGCTCCCGACGGAACTTACTATTATTCCCTGACGGCAACTGACGACAACGGAAATTCGGCTTCTACGAGCCAGCTGGTCGTAATTGTGGACAACACGGCGCCGGAAGTTGTTCTGACTCAGCCTTCTGCGGATGCAAAAATTTTCGGTGAAGGTGCAAAATCCGTTCTTCCTGTAAAACAGAGCGGTTCTCTGGAAGATTTGTGGACGGGAACTTTTTTTGATTCAACCGGAAAACCCGTGCGCATACTCAAATGGACGGAAAGCGAGCCTTTAAAGTTTGACTGGGCGGGCACTGACGACAACGGCGCATTTGTTCCTGACGGTGTATATTCTTACAAAATTACGGCAACTGACCGCGCGGGAAACGTTTCTGCTCCGGCTTCAATTTCAAATATCATCTATTCGGCTGAAAAACCTGCAACAAATATTGTATTAAATGGAAACAGATATTTTTCTCCACAGACAGATTCTGTTTTTGATTCAGTTCAGTTTGAGTTAAAAATTCCTGCACCGGATAAGGCAAAGACCGGAAACCAGCTTGTTGAATGGGCTGTTACAATTGAAAATAAAGACGGAAAAATTG
>CAVJKK010000213.1:0-3485 GCA_963649855.1 Anaerovoracaceae bacterium | reverse complement strand
GGAATCGGACCAACGACATACGGATTTTCAGTCCGGCGCTCTACCAACTGAGCTACTGCGGCTTGATGTTTAGTATCTTATCTGTTTTGAGACTTTTGGTCAAGGGGACTTTTCCAAAAATCTCAAAATTTTTTAACTTTTTTAGAACTTTATCTTACGGTCTGAACCTTTGTAGTATTCAGTGCGCATCTGGCGAATCTGTTCATCGTTCATGTAATCATCAAAAGGCATCATGCGGTCAATAACGCCTTTCGGTGTAATTTCAATTATGCGGTTCGCAATCGTAGAAATAAATTCGTGGTCGTGGCTTGTAAACAGAATTACGCCGGGGAAGTCAACCAGGGCACGGTTCAAACTTTCAATTGCTTCAAGGTCGAGATGATTTGTCGGGTCGTCCATAATCAGGATGTTTGAACCTGCAAGCATCAGTTTTGAAAGCATACAGCGCACTTTTTCACCGCCGGAAAGAACCTTGACTTTCTTAAGAGATTCATCTCCGGAAAAAAGCATGCGTCCTAAAAATCCGCGTACGTAGGCATCGTCCTGCTCTTTTGAATACTGCTTGAGCCAGTCCGTGATGTTGTAGTCGTTGTTAAAATACTGATTGTTGTCGCGTGCAAGATAAGAACAGCTTGTAGTCTGTCCCCAGAAATATTCACCGCTTTCTGCCTTCGCTTCACCTGCGATGATGTCAAAAAGTGAAGAAATCGTGTTGTGTTCAACGCCGACAAAAGCGATTTTATCCGTGCGGCTTACGATCAGGTCAAAATTGTTCAGAAGCTGAACTCCGTCTTCATCCTTTGAATTCAACTTGCGGCACTCAAGAACGTTGTTTCCGATTTCGCGGTCAGGCTTAAACTGAACGAACGGGAACTTGCGGCTTGTAACAGGAAGGTCATCAAGTTCAAGCTTTTCGAGAACTTTCTTGCGGCTCGTTGCCTGGCGTGACTTTGCAGCGTTTGAAGCAAACCTCTGGATAAATTCCTTCAGGTCTTTTGCTTTTTCTTCGTTTTTGCGTTTCTGGTCTTTTGCCTGTTTCTGTAAAATCTGGCTCATCTGGTACCAGAAATCGTAGTTTCCGGCAAACTGAGTAATCTTTCCGTAGTCGATATCGCAGATAACCGTGCAGACAGTGTTCAGAAAGTGGCGGTCGTGGCTTACGACGATTACGACGTTTTCAAAGTTAAGGAGGAAGTCTTCGAGCCAGTTGATTGATTCAAGGTCGAGACCGTTCGTAGGTTCATCGAGTACGAGGATGTCAGGATTTCCGAAAAGCGCCTGTGCAAGGAGAACGCGGACTTTCTGAGATTCGTCGAGTTCGCTCATCATCTTGTCGTGGTATTTTTCTTCAAGCCCAAGACCTGAAAGCATCTGTTCAATCTGATTTTCTGCTTCATAGCCGCCGAGTTCGCCGAACTGTGCTTCAAGTTCTGCAGACTTGATGCCGTCTTCTTCCGTAAAATCAGCCTTTGAATAGATTTCATCGCGGGCTTTTGACACTTCGTAGAGTTTCGGGTAGCCCATCATTACCGTTTCTTTTACGGCATATTCATCAAAAGCAAAGTGATCCTGCTTTAAAACTGCCATGCGTTCACCCGGAGTGATGATGATTTCGCCTGAATCGCGTTCCTGTTCTCCCGAAAGGACTTTAAGGAACGTTGATTTTCCTGCTCCGTTTGCGCCGATGATTCCGTAACAGTTTCCGGCTGTGAATTTTAGGTTTACGTCTTTAAAAAGCGGTTTTTCGCTGAAGTGCAGGCTTACGTCTGATACTGTAATCATTTTGTAGATGTTTCTCCTGTAAAGATTTATTTTCCAAAGAATTTCTTAATCCGTTCAAAAAATCCCTGCTTTCTGACTGTCTGTGTCTTTCCGGCGGATTTTTTTGAACTTTTATAGTTTGTGTTTCTGTTTTTTGATGCAGGAACTTTTTGATTTCTGCCTTTTGAAGCATTTTTATTTCTTCCGTTCTGTGCATTTCTGCCGGAAGAAGCATATTTTTCCTTATAATACTTCATTCTTTCGTCGGCGGTCATTGAACTCAGCTTTGAAAGTTCTTCTTCACTTGAGCGTACAGATTTTACTCTGTCTGAGCCGGTGCGCTTTGTTTTTGCAGACGATCTGAAAGAGCCGGAGCGTTTAGAATAATCAGAGCGTTTTTCTCCCCTGCGCTCCCGTTTTTCTGCGTCCCTTCGTCCGCCACGTTTTTCTTCAGAATCAAGTTTGATGTAGACATTTTTGCTCTTGTCTTCTGAAAAATCTTCTTCGAGTGCAAGGCGGCTTGGAATCTGCTTTTCAATGTAGCGTTCAATCGGCATTAAAGAATAAACGTCCTGTTCAGAACAGAAAGTATAGGCTTTTCCGCTCTTTCCGGCGCGGGCAGTACGTCCGATTCTATGAACGTAATTTTCTGCTTCGTTCGGCAGATCGTAGTTTACGACCATTGCAAGGTCATTTACGTCAATACCGCGTGCAGCCACGTCCGTTGCAATCAGGCACTTGATTTTTCCTTCCTTAAAACAGTCCATAATCTTTAAGCGACGGCTCTGAGGCAAATCCCCGATGATATATTCATTTTTGACGCCGTTGAGCTTTAAGCGTTTGGAAAGGATTTCGCACATTTTCTTCGTGTTGCAGAAGATAATCAGGCTTTCAGGTGATTCGCGGTTTAAGATACCGAGAAGAAGGCGAAGCTTGTCATCGCTTGAAACGTGAATGAGTTCCTGGTCAATTTCATCAACAGTAATGTTCTGCGCTTCAATCGTAATTTCCTTTGCATCGCGGGTGTATTCCCACGCAAGATTCTTTACGTAAGAATTCAGTGTTGCAGAGAAAAGCATCGTCTGTCTTATGGAAGAATCCGGCAGGAATTTTACGATTTTCCGCAAATCCGGGTAAAAGCCCATGTCAAACATGCGGTCAGCTTCGTCAATTGCGAGGTAGGCAACTTTGCTCAAATCCATTTTCTTAGATTCGTGCAGGTCAATCACGCGTCCCGGAGTTCCGATGATGATGTCAACCCCGTGCTTCAGTTTTTCAATCTGATTTTCATAGCCCACACCGCCGTAAAATGAAGCAAAAGTAAGACCCGTGTACTTACCGATTTTCTGTGCTTCTTCTTCAACCTGAACGGCAAGTTCACGCGTCGGAACCATTACAAGTGCATTTTTTCCGTCTGCCTTACCGCCAGACAGAAGCTGCTGCATTATCGTTACAAGGAAAGCAGCCGTTTTTCCTGTTCCAGTCTGAGACTGAACGTAAAGATCAGAACCGTCAAGAGAAATCTGAAGAACCTGCTCCTGAACCGGAGTACAGTTTTCGTAAGAAGCCTCAGAAAGCCCCTTCAAAAGATTTTCGTTTAAATTTATCTGTGAATATTTCATAAAATTTTTATCAGTCGGGCGACAAGTTGAATAAACAGTTAGACACAAAATAGCCGTAGCCGGGGTTCTGACACAAACGCATCTTGAGCTTGTCTCAATCAT
>CAVJKK010000212.1:0-3504 GCA_963649855.1 Anaerovoracaceae bacterium | reverse complement strand
CGCTTACGTTTTTCTGGACATCCTCGACAAAACGCTCACCTATCTCGGCTACGACATCAGGCACGTTATGAACATTACTGACGTCGGTCATCTGACGGGAGACGCTGACGACGGCGAAGACAAGATGGTAAAGACGGCGGAAGAAAGGCACCAGAGCGTTCTTGACGTTGCAAAGTTCTACACTGACGCTTTTATGGCTGACATAGACGCGCTCAACATCCGTCACCCGGACGTAATCTGCAAGGCGACTGAACACATTGACGAAATGATTGAGCTGATTAAAAAAATCGAAGCGAACGGACACACGTACATGGCGGGCGGAAATCTTTACTATGACATTTCAACTTTCCCCGGCTACGGCGACCTTGCAAATCTGAACCTCGATGAACTCAAGGCGGGAGCTGGAAGGCGCAAGGTTTCAATCGTCGATGAAAACAAGCGCAATCCGTCGGACTTTGTACTGTGGTTCACAAAATCAAAGTTTGAAAACCAGGCGATGACGTGGGACAGTCCGTGGGGAAGAGGCTATCCGGGCTGGCACATCGAATGTTCTGCGATGAGCATGAAATATCTCGGAAAACACATCGACATTCACACAGGCGGCGTTGACCACATTCCTGTTCACCACACGAACGAAATTGCGCAGTCTGAAGGCAGTTTTACGGCTGAAGAAAGGGCTGAAGGTCCGTGGGTAAAATACTGGCTGCACAACGAATTTCTCGTAATCGAAGGCGGAAACAAGATGTCGAAGTCTTCGGGCAATTTTCTGCGTCTGCAGAGCCTCTTAGACAAAGGTTACGACGCGCTCGACTACAGATTCTTCCTTCTGGGCGGGCACTACCGCAAGCAGATTTATTTTTCGTGGGACGCGATGGACGGCGCAAAAAACGGAAGGGCTGCCCTGACTGACCGCGTTGCAAAACTCATAAAAAAGGCAAAAACGGAAGGTCTTGAACTTACGAAAGAAAACTATGTTCAGAAATTGAGTGAACTTGAAGCAAAGGCTAGAGGCGAAAGTGAAAACCTTAAGAAATTCCGCGAAGGTCTTGAAAATGACCTTCTGACGCCTGTCGCAATGGCATGCCTTCAGAAAGAATCAAACGGAAAGGGACGCAGCGCAGCGGAAAGTCTGACGGACATCTTTACGATGGACAAAGTTCTTTCGCTCAAGGTGATTGAAAACGCAATCGAAGCCGCAAAAAAGGCAGAAGCTGAAGCAAAAGCAAACGTTGACACGCACGAAGGCGACCCGGAAGCCGCAGAAATCACCGCTTTAGTTGAAGAACGCACAGCCGCAAAAAAAGCAAAAGACTTTGCAAGGGCTGACAAAATCCGCGATGAACTGATAGCCAGAGGAATCACGATAATAGACACGCCGCAGGGACCGGCATGGAAGAGAATATAGACAGCGCGCTTTAATCTGAGAAAACTCTTATTTTTTATGTAACCATCTGGAGGGAAAATGATTTCTAATAGTGTGGAAGCCAGTGAAAAACCTTTAAATGCTGCAAATCCGGCGGATTTCCGCCGCATCTACGACGAAACCATGATTCTCCTTTTTAAGGTTTCGTGGCGCGTTGTAAATGACGAAGACGCAGCAGAGGATATTGTTCACGATTCTTTCATAAAAGCCAGCGAAAAAGGCATGACGTTTCCGACGATGAACGATGCCAAATTCTGGCTTATCAGGGTAGTAAAAAACGCTTCGCTCAATTATTCCCTGCGCAAAAAACGGGAACGCACCGCCTACCAGAAAGCACTGTACGAAGACAAGAGGCAGCAGACTTCCGGTGAGACAGACCTTCTCCGCAAGGAAACCCAGAAAATTGCAGTCAAGGCACTCGAAAAACTCCCTGAGAACCTGAAAGAAGTAATCATTCTCCGCGAATACGGGGACTTGAATTACAAGGAAATCGGCAAAGTACTCGGAATCACGGAAGGCAACGTAAAAATCCGCATGTTCCGGGCCAGAGAGCAGTTAGAAAAACTCATTGGAGGCGATGATGTCTACTTGTCCTGAAAAAGATCTTCATTCAATTTATCTCGATGGTGAACTCCCGGAGAATTTTTTAAAGGAATATGAATCCCATGTTGCGTCCTGCAAAAAATGCCAGGCAGAACTCGAAAAAATGCGCAGGGTTTCTGCGCCGTTCCGCGAAGACGCACTTTCAGTAAAATTAGACAAAACCTACCTTGACGAAAGTTTTGAGCGGCTGCAGACAAAAATGCGCTTTGCCCGGAATACAGCCCGCACGGAACGTTCAGGTTCATTCAAATCTTATACAAAGTGGATTACGGGCTTTGCAGCTGCGGCTGCAGTGTTTGCAGTCATCGTAACTCCGGTTTATCTGAACAATTCTGCTTCAAGACAGTCGTCTGAAGTCATGGCGATTGCCCGCACTCAGATAAAACCTCTCCATGAAAATAAAGTCGTCGTTGATGACAACCTCGACAAACTGAAGTTTTCAACTGTGCTCGGTTCAGCAAAACAGCCGGAACCGGTACAGCCCGCTGAAGAAGAAAAAAGCGAATCAACATCAATAAATAAAAATCAGAAAGTCATTTCTGCAACAAGCCTTGCTTCAGGTGGAAACAACGTTTTTTCTGACATCGACTTTTTCCGTCCTGACTTTAACAATTCCCCCGCCTCTGCTAGAATGGAAATGCGTGGAATGCCCCCGCTTCCAATGACACAGGCAGGAAATTTTGAAGGCCAGTAAAACTTTTTCACTTCTTTTCAGAAAATATCCTTTATTCAGGACAGGCTCTGTCATTTTTGCAATCGTAGTTATTGTCGCCGTAATTTCCGGAATAACGTACAAGGCAAAAAAATGTCCTGAAATCTCCTCCATAACGCCGGCAGTCGGTTCTTCCGGTGATTTAATGACGATTACGGGAATCAATTTCGGCGATTTAAGGAACGCTTCGGATTATGTGGAAGTCGGCGGTTCGCGCATTACGGCTTCCGGCTATCTGCAGTGGACGGACAGCCAGATAAAACTCATTCTGCCTTCAAACGTGCAGGACGGACTTGTAATCGTTTCTACAAAGGCTGGAAAATCAAAGCCCGGATTTTTTGCAAACGTCGCAGGAATTCCTGTTGAAGTTCCGCCGGACACAAAAACTACGATGCCGGTAATCACTTCAATTTCGCCGTCATCTGCGGCAACCGGGCAGCTTTTCGTACTTACAGGCTCAAATTTCGGAACGGGCAGAAACGGCGCGAAAGTATTTTTTACGGCGGGCTGGAAAAACAATTCTTCATCATCTTTGAACGAAGAAATTTCATATATTGCCGCAAGCGAAGAAAATTACGACTATGAATACTGGAGTGACAGCGAAATTCACGTCCGCATTCCTGACAGGGCTGCAGACGGTCAGATTTACGTGGAAACGGAAAAAGGCACGAGCAATTACGCTTACTTTGAGTTAAACACTCCGGCCGGAACAAAAGAATATTCAGACAAGAAGACGTACCTGATTCACCTGACAACAGACATAAAC
>CAVJKK010000211.1:0-3522 GCA_963649855.1 Anaerovoracaceae bacterium | reverse complement strand
CAAGGTATGCAGCCCTGAGCGAAGACTGGAAAAAAACTCTTGAATATGCGAAACCTCAGATTGAAAAAGAAAAATCAGACAGAAACCCGCAGATAAAAAAGAGTTCCGTTTACTGGACAGCACTTGCACTGTATTCAACTCAAAAATACGACGAAGCAGCTGAACTTTTAGAAGCAAATCCTTATTCAGACGATGAATTTTTACTGCTGAAGGCAAAATCGCTGGCGAAATGCGGAAAATCTTCCCCGGCGGACAAAATTTTCTACGAACTTCTTGCAAAAGGTTCGCTCGATAACGACGGAAAACTCGATTACACGCGCACGCTTTTAACTGCGGGACATCTGTATTCGGCGGTTGAACAGGCAGATTCTGCAGCCGGGCTGGAAGCGTCTTACATGAAGGGTCTGGCACTCTTTAACCGCCGCGAATGGGCAGAAGCCGGAAAATGTTTTGCACAGGCCGCCGGACAAAAAGCCCTGGAACAGAAATATTCTGAGCTTTCTGTTTTTTACCTCGGCTACTGTCAGTATCAGCTTGAAAACTATGAAAAAGCGCTGGCAAATCTTTCTTCATTCATAAAAGCCGGAAACGAAAAATCACTTCTGCGCGTTGCCTGTGTTACTGCCAGCCGTTGTGCAGTCCAGCTTTCAAAGAAAACCGAAGCCGTAACTTTTGCCCGGAAATCACTTGAAAATGCGAAAAGTCAGGCGGAAGAAAATGAGAGCGTGCTTTTGCTTTCAGGAATCTATTTAGATTTTGCTGATTATGAAAAAGCCGTTGAGGTTTTAAGCCCGTATGCGCAGCAGAAAAATGATTTCGGCTTTGAATGTCTCTACCTTTCGGCACAGATTTATGTTCAGAAAAAAGATTTTGACAGGGCAGACGAGTGTTACGCAGAACTCGCTTCGCAGAAAAAGGCGGGCGCACTTGCGGAAGAAGCCGTCTTCCGGCGCGGAGAACTCTTTTACACGAACGGAAAATATACACAGGCGCTTCCACTTTTTGAAAACTACCTTAAAAATTATAGTTCAGGCAGATTTTCGGATGCTGCAATGTATTTTGAGGCGGACAGCCTTTTGAAAACCGGGCAGAAAGACAGGGCATCGCTCTACTTTGAGCAGATTGTTGAAAATCACACGACTTCAACCTACAAATATGCGGCAGAAAAACAGCTTGTTGAACTGTTCAGGGCGGACGGAGAATATTCAAAAGCCGTCCAGATGGCTCAGAAAATGCTCGATGAATACGGAAAACAGGCAGAAGAAGACGGAATTTCTTCAATAAAAAAAGAACTTGAAGCACTCGAAAGCGGAGCAGACGAAAAAATCATAAAAAAAGAAAGTGAATATTCAAAAGCAGGCGGCTTAAAAACTCCGGAAGGAAGAATCTGTGGCACTGAACTTGTAAAACTTTACGCTGCATCGCCATCGGGCACCGAAAAGGCGGAAAAACTTGCCGTCTCACTGTTAAAAAGTCAGGAAAAAAATGAAGGGGAAGCAGAATACGCTTTTGAAAATGCGGAATTCCTTGCAGTCCTCTACAGAAATCAGAGTAAAAACGCGGATTCTGCGCAGTATTTTCTGAATGCTGCCCGGTCTGCAAGAAAATGCGGAAAGAACGACGAAGCTGCACGTTGTCTTTACGGCGCAGCCGAAGCATTTGATGCCGCAAAAAAAGCCGGGGATGCAAAGTCAACGGCGGAACTTTTGCAGAAACTGTATCCGTCGAGCGCATATAGCGCGGACGTGCGGAAATTATTGAATTATTGAAATAGATGAAACGGCAGAAAAACGCTGACCGGAACTTTTTAAGACAGTTAATCTGGAGAAATAAAATGAAAAAATCAATTTTTGTACTTTTTGCACTTTGCGGACTTACCTGCAACCTGCTTTCTGCTCAGAGCGAGGGGGAAGAAATCGAACTTCCCGACGTAACGACAGTAATTTCCGGCGGTGCACTTACTGCGGGAAAAGACAGCGTTCCCGACTATAAAAAAATCCTGCCGGACAAAAATACCCTCACCGTTGAACTTCCACAGATGCAGGCGGTAGAGAACGAAAAAATCCCCGAAAGCGAAAATCTTTTTGCAAAAGAAGGCGAAAAAGACGTCTATGCTGAAGGAAAAATCGGCGGAGGATTTCCGTTCAGTTTTACGGGCGATTTTTCAATTTTCCGGGCGACGGGAAATTCCCCTTTTGAACTTTCATTCAATCACGAAAGCTACGAAAATTTTGCGGGCGAAAAGGCTGCTGACGGCTATTTTTTACGGCAGACTGGAATCGCAGTTGAACAGAAACATTTTACGGAAAAAACGGGCTATGATTTTTCACTCTGGTACAAAAATGAAGACAGGGGGCTGCAGTCGCTCTCAAAAGCTTTTACGGATTATCTGAACAACGACGCCGGCGCAAAACTTTCTGCGGACTGGGACTTGAACAAAGACTGGTACATCCGCGCAAATGCAGACGCTTCAATCTATAACCGCTACGGAATTCAGTTTGAAAACGGCGTTGAATGTTCAAACTCGTGGGAAGAAAGTGCTGAAGTTTTTGCCTTGTCTCCGGAAATCACTTTTGGCTGGAAAAAACGCGGGTTTGATTTGAATTTTGCTTCGGAATACAAAACCCAGCTCAACTTAAAGGACACAGACACGCTCGAAAAAGCTCCTGAAGCGTCGAGCGCAGAAGCCGTTCACCGCGGAAGATTCGGCTTGAATTTTGCCTGGGCGAATGATTTTGTTTCCGTTCACGCAGAAGCGGCTGCTGTCGTTGGAAATTCAACTGGAAAACAGAACGTAATCGTGCCTTTTGACGGTGGCGTAAGTCTGCTCGTTCCGAATTCAATTTCTTCAAGAAAAATCATTATCAGTGCGGAAGGCGGGCTCGATTCAAAACTTGAATACGCGGGAAATCTTGAAAAACTCAATCCTTTTGCCGTCCTCTATTGTCTTCCGTCTGAACAGACTGACTGGTATGGCAGCGCCCTCGTTTCTCTCCCCGTAAAAGAACGCTTTACGCTCAATCTTGCTGGCGAATACAGAAAAACGGCGTTTGAAAACGGTGTGTGGCAAGCGGACTATTCTTCTTCACCCCTTGCGAGCGGATTTTACTGCATTGCACAGACTGAACGGACGGATTTTAACACGGATTTAAATTTTGCCTTCGATTTTGATTTTGTGAAATTCAACGGAGGCTGGAAAGCATACTGGCTCGACACTCCATCATTTGCGGAAAAACAGAGCTTCAATTTCGGTGTTAATTTTGAAGGAAAAGACTCAAAGTGGAATGCCGGCGCGGCTTTAACGGAATTCTTAGGCGATGACGCAGACAAGGTGCCGGTAATAAATGCTGACATCTCCGTAAAATGCGGAAAATCAATACGGCTTGCCCTCGAAACAACTGATGTAATAAAATTGGTAACCGCAAGAACAAGGCAGTTCGTCCGCAGTCAGTACAAACAGAATTGCGGTCACGTAACGGCTGCCGTAAAATTTTAAAAAAAAAAAAAAAAATAAAAGGAAAC
>CAVJKK010000210.1:0-3524 GCA_963649855.1 Anaerovoracaceae bacterium | reverse complement strand
CTGAGAACTTCTTGTCGGCTACGAAGAACTGAAGAGTGTGGAAGGAATTGTCAGCGTGAGTTTTGAAACTGTTCCCGCGCCGGAGATTGAAGGAGACCGTGCCGTAAAAATCCTCGCAGATATTCATGCACAGAACTCCGGATTTGTGCTGAAAGGCAGGGCAGTTTACCAGCCGCTGCGAAAAAACTAGAAAAAAAATAAAAAAAATCACAGAAAAATGTGTAAAAAATGAATTTTAGAGCCATATATATAACGGGAGGAAAAAGGTGGCTAAAATGGCAGAAACAAATCAGCCGGCAGATATGTCGGAAAAACTGAAAGCGCTCGAAGCTGCCCGCATCCAGATTGAAAAACAGTTTGGTGCCGGTGCACTCATGAAACTCGGAACTCAGCCGGACTCGCAGGGAGTTGATGTTGTTCCGTCTGGTTCAATTTTGCTTGACGAAGCGCTCGGGGTCGGAGGTTATCCTCGCGGACGAATTATTGAAATGTACGGACCTGAAAGTTCTGGTAAGACGACGCTTGCACTCCATGCGATTGCAGAGGCGCAGAAACTCGGCGGAATTGCGGCTTTTGTCGATGCAGAACACGCGCTTGATCCGGTTTATGCGAAAAATCTCGGCGTAAACATTGATGAACTGTGGGTTTCTCAGCCGGATACCGGTGAACAGGCTCTCGAAATTACGGAAAATCTTGTCCGTTCCGGGGCAGTTGACATCATCGTCGTAGACTCTGTTGCAGCACTTACTCCGCAGAAAGAAATTGAAGGCGACATGGGAGACTCCGTAATGGGACTTCAGGCGCGCCTTATGAGTCAGGCACTTCGCAAGCTTACGGCAATCGTAAATAAAAGCAAGTGTATCATCGTCTTCATCAACCAGATCCGCATGAAGATTGGCGTAATGTTCGGAAATCCTGAGACGACGACCGGCGGTAACGCACTTAAATTCTATTCATCGGTTCGCCTCGAAATCCGCCGTATTGAATCAATTGACGGAAAGGGTGAAGAAGATGCAGTCGGTAACCGCGTAAGAGTCAAGGTTGTAAAGAACAAGGTTGCGCCTCCATTCCGCAAGGTTGAACTTGACATCTACTTCGGCAAGGGAATTTCAGCAACGGCTTCTCTTCTTGATTCTGCTGTTAAACATGGAATCATCGACAAGCGCGGTGCATGGTATACCCGCGGCGAAGAAAAAATAGGTCAGGGAAAGGAAAATGCAATCAGTTTCCTTGCGCAGAATCCTGACTATGCAAAACAGATTGAAGCGCAGATCCGCTCGGAATTGTTCCCGGGACAGATTCTGAAGACAAAAGAAGGCGTGCCGGTTTACCCTGAACATGTGAAGGCTGTAAAGGAAGCTGAAAAGGCGCAGGAAAAGGCAGCAAAAGACGCTGCTAAATCCAAGCCTGCAGCAGAAACTGCTCAGCCGGCGGAAGTTGTTCCGTCTGCAAAAGACGCATTGTTTTAGTTTATGACGCGCAAGGGGGTGTAAGGGCGCGCAGGGCGCGGTGCAGAGCACCGGAGGCGCGTAAGACGCCGTAGCCCTGAAACACCCGGTGCACTGCCTGCAGTGCATGCGCCCGGAAAAAGGTGAATATGAAAGACGTAATTCTTGGACTTGGTTCAAACAGGGAGTGGCAGGGGAAAAAAAGTCCCGGGCTTTTGAGACTTGCCTGCGAAAAACTTGAAGAACTGCTTTCAGATTTTACAGTTTCGTCTGTTTATCGCACAAAGCCGATGTACGTTGAAAATCAGAATGATTTTTATAACATGGCTGTCCGCGGAAAAATCGGCGATGAGTATTCACCTTTTGCGCTTCTTGAAAAAATCCACGAAATAGAAGCCTCGCTTGGCCGTAACCGTGAGCTTGAAATCCGTAACGGACCGCGCTCAATCGATATTGACATAGAATTCTTTGGGAACGACAGAATCCAGACGCCGGAACTTATCGTTCCTCATCCGAGAATAAATGAAAGGGCATTTGTTTTGATTCCTCTGCTTGAGATTTTAAAAGAAAATGCCGATTTTATAAAAAGAGAAGATTTTGCAGAAAAACTGAAGGAAATCGGCTCAGCCGGCGTAGAAAAAATCATTTCTGCGCGGGATTTTTATTTTGCGGAGTATTCACATGGAACAGGCTTTGGATGTACAGACAAAAACGGCGGAACAGACTGACGTAAACGAAAAAATCGTTCACAAATACACGGCGGGGGAGTTTGAAGGTCCGCTTGATCTGCTCTGGGCTCTCATTCGCGACAACAAAATCAACATTTACGATATTCCGATTGCCCAGATTACCGAGCAGTTCCTCGAATATCTCGATTATGCTTCTCAGGTGGAACTCGGCGATTTGTCTGAGTTTTACAATATGGCGGCGCGCCTCGTTTACATCAAAAGCCGCATGATGCTTCCCGTTGAGGTCAAAGTTGATGATGACCTTGATTTTGACGATCCTCGTGAAGAACTTGTAGAAAAACTCATCGAATATCAGAAATTCAAGAAACTTTCCTGCCTTATGGAAGAAAAAGAGGATGAAAGCGAATGGAATTTTGAACGCAAGAAGATTCAGCGCGTCCTTCCGTTTGAAGATGAAAATATGTGGGAGCAGGTTGATACGTGGGATTTATTGCAGCAGATGCAGAAAATCTTCCAGAACCTGATTTCGCAGTATTCTGACGCAAAAATCATCGACATGTATGAAGAAATTTCCGTAAACGAAAAACTTACGCTCATGAATGAACTTCTCGAAGAAAAAAATGAATGCATGTTTACGGATTTAATCGTGCGGAAAGGCAACGTCCTCGATGTAATCTGTGCGTTCATGGCGCTTCTTGAAGCCGTAAAATTCAAAATGGCAACAATCATGCAGAACCGGATGTTCGGCGACATAAAAATCTGCCGCAACAATGCCGCGTAGTTAATCATTATTGAATAAAAATTTAAAAATATGGAAAATAAAAGTTATGGATGTAAATCTTGAAAAAGAAGCAGGACTCGTCGAAGCAGTGCTTTTTCTGGACAGCGAGCCACTTACAGTTGAATCAATCGTAAAGATTACAGAGCTTTCGGAAGACGTAGTTGAACAGTGCCTTGAAAGCCTGAAACAGAAATACACGCAGGAAAATTCCGGCATTGAACTTACGAAAATTACAGGCGGCTGGACGCTGACCCCAAAAAAAGAATTCTGGGAAGTTTTAAAGGAACGCTATGGCAACAAGAGCGCTGGAAAGCTGAGCCGCTCAGCGATGGAAGTCCTTTCGATCATTGCATACAAACAGCCGATTACCCGTGCTGAAATCGAAGCAATCCGTGGCGTTCCTCCGGACAACATGATCCGCATCCTGCAGGAACGGCAGCTTGTAAAAGAAGTCGGCAGAAAAGATGCTCCGGGACGTCCGTGCCAGTTTGGTACTACAAAGGAATTTTTAAAATTCTTCAATCTGAATTCTATTGCAGAACTTCCAAAACTTGATGAAAAAGAAGCAGAGAGGTTCGAACTTGCCCGATAAAACAAACGAAGGCT
>CAVJKK010000209.1:0-3538 GCA_963649855.1 Anaerovoracaceae bacterium | reverse complement strand
CGCATACAAACTTGCGTAAGCCCAGAATCTGTTCGAAATGTCCTCGGCTTCCCCGTATTCACCGGTATTTGACTCCGGAGGATTTTTAAAAAGAATCTCCTCGGGATTTTCCGAAAGCCATTCATAGGCCTTGGTGGCCGTATTTAAAAGTTTCGAGGCATATTCTTTGTCGTAATCTTTGTAAACCGTATATGCCAAAGCGCAAACCGCCGCCAAGTCTGCCGTTGCAAGTGACGAAACAGGAAAAAGAAACAAATCATTCCTGTCCTCTTCGGGCATTATGAAATCGGCATGCCTGAGGGTTGTTACTTTATGATAAGCTCCGCCGTCTTCTCTCTGCATCTTCATGAGGAAATCAAGCTCTACCTTAATTTCTGCTAAGATATCGGGAAGTTTTCCGTCATTCGGGATATTGAATTTAATTTCTTTAAGTACGGGATAATCCTTGAATGCATAAAGAAGATGTGCTGCCGCAACGGACCCCGCCGTAGTGTACCTGCCGTAATCTCCGGCATCGTGCCAGCCCCCGGTTACATCGACGAGGGTTTCTTCCGAACCGTAAACTTTTGCCATGCCGGTATGACACTTACCGTGTTTGTATACACCGGCAAATTTTTCATCCAAACCGCAGCCGCATCTTAAGAAATAAAAAGTCTTTAAAAGATCCTGCATTAAGCCGTTATAAGGCTCTTCCTTAATACAAAAGCTTACGGACTTTACTCCGTCTGCTTCTATATAATAGGTTCCCTCACCGCAGACGTCCGAAAAGTCGGCAATGTAAGTATCCTCACCCGACAGTTCGTCCTTTCCGAAATGCTTTAACTCACCTTTGAATACTTCTTTTCCGTCATTTGCAAAAACGGTAAAGCTCTTCGCCTCAAAGTTTAAAACGGCTTCTTTGTGCGCTTTTACCCTGTAACCCACTTCGTTTAAAACAATAGTTTTCATGCCAACCCTTTCCCCGTAAAGGATGTTCTATTTAAGTTCACAAAAATAGAATAGCCTACCGCCAAAGGCTTTGCAAGAGAAAAACCCCGTTTCGAAAATTCTTCCGAAACGGGGTTACCGCGGTTCGCCGTTTCCAATCAGCGTTCGCCTCCGGCTTCGCTTCTTGGACGGCTATCTCATCAGTATCAGTTGTTTCTCCGCTGTTCATTTGTACAAAGCAAAAGAGCATCCGTATAAACCGAATATAGACAATTTCCGCAAAGATAATCTTTTTTGCATTTTGCACACATCTTAAGACGTACTCCCATTTTAGTATCCGTAGTACCGCAATCCTCACATGTCCAGAGAGGACAATCATTCAGTGCGCTTACAACAGGCATTCCATCGTGATAACAGGTACCGCCGGATACACTGTCAAGTTCATCGTCCGTAAGCTCCCCGGGCTTACCCTGAACTGACTTTACAAAACATTCAAGTTCTGCTTCATCTGCCTCACATTCATGCGCTTTTAAAAACTCCGCCGACTTATGCTCGTTTATAGCCTTCATAAAGTCCGTTTTGAATTTTTCGTCACGTTTACACTCTTCGTACAATTCTTCCAAGGTCTTCATACTTTTCTTCCTCCTGATATGAGACGGTTTTAATGCTGTTTACAGAATACACGATGAATCGTAACCTAAACGTAACCGATTTTAAGACTATTTTTCCTCGCAAACCTGAAAGATGAAAAATTTAAGGTAGTAACTCTCGTCCGCTGCCCAGAGGATGGGGTGGTCGGGGCCCTGTGTGCGGAATTCAATCTGACGGAGACGTTTGTGCGTTGCGCGGGCGGCCTGCATAATTGTTTCCTTGAAAAGTTCTTCGGTCATGAAATGTGAGCAGGAGCAGGTTGCAAGAAAACCTCCGTCACGTACAAGTTTAAGTCCCTTCATATTGATTTCCCTATATCCTTTGATTGCGTTTTTCGTCGCCTCTCTGGATTTGGTAAAGGCCGGGGGATCGAGAATTACCACATCGTAACTTTCACCCTCTTCGTAAAGCTTGGGAAGTTCGTCAAGAACATTGGCAGCTCTGAATCTGACGGTAGTGTCAAGATTGTTTCTTTTTGCATTTTCGGTTGCCTGCGAGATTGCATATTCGGAAATGTCTAAGCCTGTTACGTCGCTCGCACCGGCTATTCCTGCATTTAATGCGAAGGTGCCCATATGAGTGAAGCAGTCCAAGACCTTCTTGTCCTTGCAAATACGCTGAATCGCCAGGCGATTGTATTTCTGATCCAAAAAGAAACCTGTTTTTTGTCCGTTAACCACATCAACCATGTAACGGATTCCGTTCTCCGTGATTTCAACATTTGTATCAAACTCTTTTCCTATGAAACCCTTGTAAGGCAGAAGGCCTTCTTTCTTTCTGACAGGTGCGTCAGAACGCTCGTAAATGCCCCTGATTGTTATCCCGTCTTCCGATAGAATCCTGACCAGCGAATCAAGGATAATCGGCTTAATAAGCTCTGCTCCGAGGGCTAAAGATTCAATGACAAGCGTGTCAGAATATTTGTCGACTGTAATTCCGGGAAGCCAGTCTGCTTCACCGAAAATAAGACGACAACAGTTGAGATCTTTTTCCGGCATTACGTTCTTTCTGTATTCCCACGCATTCTTAACTCTCATATAAAGAAAGTCATCGTCTATAACGGTATTGGGTTTTCTGGTAAGCATCCGGATGCGGATTTTCGAGTTTTGATTAATGAACCCGGCACCCATCGGATAGCCGTCAAAATCGAAAACCCTGACAATTTCCCCATTTTTGAAACTCCCGGATACAGACGCAATTTCATTGTCAAAAATCCAGGCACCGCCCGCCTTTATGGTACGCCCTTCCCCTTTTTTCAATGTGACATTTACATTTTTTACCAAATCAGACATGTTGAATTCCTCGGTTTAAAATTTCCTATATAGTAAAAAAGAGTGCCAATGATATCCTTGACACTCTCTTACTATTCTAATCGGGGTGACGCGATTCGAACGCGCGGCCTCTACGTCCCGAACGTAGCGCCCTACCAAACTGGGCCACACCCCGTTTAAAACACATATGGTATTCTACTCTATCTTTTAAAAAAATTCAACTATTCCTTTTAATAATAACTTCCCGTCAGTAGAAGCCTCGACTGTCAGGATGCCGCCGGGTTCCTTAAAGGACATATTTATGTCGCGACCCTCTTTATCCGCAAAGTAGGCTCCGACTGCGGTTGTCCCGCTGGCGCAGGAACTCTCCCAGACTTTTGACTCAGGATTTTTCACATATACAAGCGGTCTTATGGATTTACGGTCCTGACTTAAAAGCATCATTCCGAGACCCTGAGCGTGTAAAGTGTCGCACCACATCTTGATGCAGGCTTCCGGCATATACAAAGGAAGCTCGTCCTCGATAATCACGTGACTGATTCCTTCGAAGGTAACCACCGGGTACCAGTAATTATGGGTTTCAAAAACAAATTTTTCTTTCTTAATGGAAAAAGGCTTTGGCATCGAGACACTGCCCGTATAGACTGAACCTTCTTTTTCCACATCGACCTCTACGGTGTTCTTAGTCC
>CAVJKK010000208.1:0-3540 GCA_963649855.1 Anaerovoracaceae bacterium | reverse complement strand
ATGTAAATCAGGATTCAGATCGCCCGATTATCAAGATTTCAAACCTTGTAAAACTCGAGAGCGGAAAATATATCCTCAAGAACGGAACGGACGCACAGCTTGAAGGCACCGTTACCGACGACGATGACACTATTCAGGAATTCGTAATTTCTGGCAGTGTATATACTGGTGCACAAGAAAAATCCGGCACAACGACATTTACAGAATCCAGCGGTGACTTTGTATTTAAGCCGGCAGAGACCAGCGATGGTACAAAAACAATTTACTTCTATGTAAAAGACGGCGCAGGAAAAGCATTCTACACAACGGCAGAGGTTACAACAGATTCTTCTAACAACAAGACTTATCTTGATAACCCGAAACTCTACTGTAAGACTGTCCAAATTGCTGACTCTGTTACCGCAGCAGCTTTCAATTACACAGTAGACTCTGTTGGTCCTGAAGTTGAAAATGTTGAAGGCAAACTTTCTTCTTCATTGGCAAGAAGTTCTTATACTGCAATCACTCCGAATTTCGTTGCAGGCGGAACAAGCAACCTGCTTGAACTGCAGATTACTGCAAAGGACGCAAACGGAATTGCAGGAATCCTGCTTGATATTAAAACGGATTCTAAAGACACTACGGCTTCTTACTACAAGCGCGCAACCAGCGACACAATTGGAGACGTAACATTTACAGCTTCAACGACAGCAACTGACGGTAATTTTGCAGTAGCTACTGACGGAACTGTAACTTACGCTTCTAAATATTATGTCGACTCAGATGATACATTTAAATCAGCAGACGGTCAGGAATACACCTGGACTCTTGGAACTTCGCTTGATTTAAGTGAAATTGATTCAACTGTACTTTATGTTTGTCTCAAGGTTTACGATACTTCAGGAGTTTCAACAAACGATAACCGCTCATTTACTCTTGATAACAAAGGTCCTGAAATCAAGATGACAAGTCCGTCTTCTTCTACGGTTGTTGCCGGCTCTTCAATCAGCGTTACGGGAACGACAACGGAAGTCGGTTCAAGCGGCGGCGTAGAATCGATTTACTGGCTCATTCCAACTTCGGATCAAATGCAGGCAACTGATTCATCTTTAAATGCTGCAACAGATATTTGGCAGGGAACGCTCAGCAGTACATCTTCTGCTTCCGCATGGACATTCATCTTCAACGGAACTGACAACGCACTTTTGAGCGACTACACTAAAGGCAAAACATACGCAACACCAGACAATGACGGAGTTTACAGTCTTCCGATTTACTTTATGGCAACCGACAACCTCGGTAACTACACAATCGAAAGAGACAATACGATTAAGTACAACCCGGAAGCAGACCGCCCGATTACGGCAATCACATACCCGGATTCTTCAATCCTGACGAGTGACGGATACGCTGTTCTTGGTGGAAAAATCCGCGTAACAGGAAACGTTGAAATTCCTTCGGGAGACAGCAGCGCATACGAGGTTTACCTGCAGATTTCAGATGACGACGGTGGCTTTGACAGCGACGACAAAACAACGGCGAGCAGTTACGGATTTACCGTAATTGACAGCTCAACGCTTGAAACTAACTGGAAGAGTGCTTATGGAACTACTTCTTCATTGAACTTCTCTTCTGATTCAGATAAAAATACTACTAAAAAGAATGAATGGTGGGGAATTAAAGCAACACTCTACAGTTCAAAGACTTCGTGGTACATCGTGCTGAACGAAAGCAGCAAGATGAATGCGGATTCAGGTACAAACAACATAAAGATTCGTGCCTGTGCAGTCGGCGAAAACGGCAAGGTAGGAAACTGGTCTGACGCATATTCAATCCATATCGACAGCAAAGTACCGCGCTATTCAGACACGCCGCTTTTGTATCAGTATTCTTCTGACACTGAGCCTACAACGGGAACAGGTTTCTACAGCGCAACTCCTTCTTCTGCCCAGTCATATACTTCAGGAATCTACCTTAAGGGGCAGTGGTATCTGTGTACGTCAGTAACTGACGAAACACATGTAAAAATCAACAGCGTTTACCTTGGTTCAACAAAACTTTCTTCCGGCACGGGTTACTTCGTTTATCCTGAGGAAGCAGACAACAGCGGTACTACTACGGTAGTCGGTTCTTCAATAACAACGAGCGACAACCGTTATATCGCTTATGTTTACATTAAGGTAGACAAGGACGCGACTACAACTCAGACTTACACGGTTACGGCGGAAGATTCTGATACAAGCGGAAACACAAACACTTCTACTGCAACCTTTGAAGTAAATGCCGACAACGTAGCGCCGACCTTTGCGCTCAATTCCAGCAGCAAGCCTGTAATTACAGGTTCAAGCGGCTCTGAAATTTCAATGACGAAACTCAAAAATTCTGACCACGTAGTAACGTTCGGTTCTACCGCAACAGATACCGGCTCAGGATTTGAAAGAATTGCATTCTACTTTAAGCGCACTGTCGACAGCAGCACGACAATCGAACTCCCTGTTCCTTCTGCAAACGGCGACGCGTGGGTAAATGCTCAAAGTGCAGCGTATGTTGGAACACTCACAGAAACAGACTCTGATTTGTCAGATACAGTAGATACATCTTCTGGCTACAGTGCTAACAATCTGTACGGCGTAACCTTGTCGGGAACGTCAACTGTTGATTCTGACAAGGGCGAGACAACGTTTACTTCTACTGCAAATATTTCAAGCTACAAGTTCATCCGCGCAGGCGGAATCATCAAACTTGCAGGCATTTACTACACAATTTCAAGCGTAAGTGGAAAAGCAATTACAGTTAGCACGGCGCTTTCAGAAAAGCCGACAACTGCATTTGCTCCGGCAGTACTGGTTGTAGACAACACGTCTTCAGAAGTACCGGGCACCTGGTCAAGTGGATTTAAAGTTACCGGCGACGACGGCGACGGAATTATCGAATCCGTAAAGAAGAGCGGACAAACATGGACATGGGACGTTTCCCTCTATCTTGATGAACTTGAAGACGGTCCTGTAACGCTCGTTACAATGGCATTCGACAAGGCTGGCAATGTACGCACGCTCGAAACTCCTGTGATGATTGCAAATAACACACCGCGCCTTACAAAAGTTTACCTTGCAACAGACTTGAACGGTGACGGCAAGTTTACGGACAACGAGTTCGGCACAAGCACGATGTCTGACACGAACGAAGTCCAGAAGTATTACAGTGCACTCACAAACGGCGGAACCGGCAAGGTTCAGGAATGTCTTACAATCGAAAATGCAAAAGGTTCAGGCGTAACCGGCATTACAATGCGCGACACCCTCGGACTTGCCTTTGAATTTGTAAGCGGATACGAAGGCTATGGCAGCGGAAACGGCGATATTTCTTACAAACTCGGCGTTTCAGACAGCGCACAGAAAACGGCAACGAGCGGAACAGACGGAACGCTTGCAGCACTGACTGATACATTGCTTGACAACACGGCAAACACAACGACTGCAGGACTTATCGGCAAGAAGGGCTTTACCGTTCCAACAACTACATTCAAATATGGCAGCGCAACGACTGGATTTGATTATAACG
>CAVJKK010000207.1:0-3540 GCA_963649855.1 Anaerovoracaceae bacterium | reverse complement strand
AGCAGATTCAGAATATAAGAGTGCGAAAAGTTCATTCTCCGGAAAAATGGCAGAGCGCCGGAAAATTTTTGGAGAAAAAGACGTTGATTTTGAAGAGGCGGAATTCAAAAAGAATGCGGAAAGTTTGAAAACTGTAACAAAGAATGCAGAAGAAGAAAAAAATAAGATGTTTGCTGAAAAGACCCGGATTCTTTCGGAAACGGATGGTTTGAAACAGCGCATAAAGACGCGCGAGCCGAAAATCAGTGAGGCAAAAGAAAAACTCGAAGCAAAGATAACCGAAAACGGCTTAAAAAATATTGAAGAACTCGAAAAATTCTTGAAATTCAAGGAGGAAATGCCGGAACTCAAGGCGGAAAAAGAAGAACTTGAAAAAGAAAATCACGAAACGTCAAATGCCTTAAAAATTGCAAGGGAAGAATCTGAAAAAATCCGTGCTGCAAAAAAGACTGAAAAAACGCGCGATGAACTTGAAATCAGAGAAAAGGAAATTGAAAGCAAAAAAACGGATGCAAATCAAAAAATCGGCCGTATAAACGAACAGCTCGACGAAAATGAAAAGCACAGAAAAGAATTCGCGCTCATGCAGGAAAAGATTGAAAAGTCTGCTGAGCAGAAAGCGATGTGGGAGCAGGTTCAGGCGTTTATCGGTAAAAAAGACGGTTCGGATTTTGAAGTTTTTGTAGAGGCTCTGGCTTTTAAAAATCTTCTGAAGATTGCAAACCGGTATGTTTTTGCGATTTCCGGAAAGTACAGGCTTGTTCAGAAGCCGGGAGAAGTTGATTTTATGATTCATGATGAAAATTATCCTGACGATAGCGATGACCGCCCGGTTACAAACATGAGCGGGGGAGAGCGGTTTATAATCAGCCTTTCGCTTGCGCTGGGGATTGCGGAAATTGCAAGCAGGAACGTCCGCGTGGATTCACTTTTCCTTGATGAAGGGTTCGGAACTTTGAGCGGAGAGCCGTTGACGCAGGCAGTCAATGCGCTGAAATCCCTCCAGAGCAACGGAAAAATGCTTGGAATCATTACGCACATCGATGCCGTGATTCAGGAATTTGATCAGAAAATCGAAGCCGTAAAAAAAATCGGCGGAGTAAGCGAGCTGATTGGTTCAGGAATTACGCACGAAAAGGCGGAGTAGGGCAGGGGAGGAGGCTGTCCTGTCTTCTTTCCTGAAGTCACAAGGAAAATGCGGCAGGACAGCATGAACTTTGAACGGTTTATTTCCCTTTGTTGCCGATAAAAACTGCAACCGGCTTTAAATACGAAATGTTTTCGCAGATGATTTTTATGATTACCATGAGCGGGACTGCAAGAATCATTCCGAGGATTCCCCAGATCCAGCCGGAAAGCGACAGCGAAACGAGAATGATGAACGGAGAAATGCCGAGGTTCGTGCCTTCAATTTTTGGTTCAATTACGTTTCCTAAAATCATGTTTACGGCAATCATCCAGATTGTGATTATGACTGGAGCAGCGAGGGAAGGGTAGAACTGGATTACGGAAAAGACGGTCGTAATTACGCAGGATGCGATAGAGCCGAATGTCGGGATGAAGTTCAGGCAGAAAGACAGAAATCCCCAGATCAGCGGGAAGTCAATTTTCAGGATTGCGCACATCGCAAAAACAAGCGCGCCCGTAACGAGCGAAATCACGAATTTGATTGAAATATAATGCGTCGTGTCTGAAATTATGTTGCGGACGATTTTTATTACGCGGAGGTTGTGTTCGTTCGTAAATGCAAGGCGAACCTTGTGCTTTGTTTTCTTGAATTCTGCGAGAAGGAAAACTGAAAGCAGGATTACAAGGAAGAGCGTTTTCATAAAGCCGACGACGGAACTGGTAAAGTTGACTGCAATGTTTTTCAGAAAATTCAGGATGTCGAACTGGTTGTTGAGGTTTGCAAAAAGGGAAACGTCACGGTCAAAATTGAAAAGTGCAAAAATTCTTGAATCAGGATGCGAAGAAATAAAAGACTTGAGCGCTTCCTGAATCGAAGCAAAACGTTCCTGATAGCGCGGAATCGCTTCCACGATTGATTTAAAACTCGTCGTAAGGATGTTTACGACAAGGAAAAAAGCAACGAAAAACGCCAGATAGACGATTAAAGTCGAAAGCCACCATGGAAGTTTTATGACGACATTGAGCCTTTTGATGAGCGGATAAAAAACAAGCGAGAGCAGCACCGCAAGGACCACAGGCTTGAAAAAATCCGCCATGGTTTTAAAAAGAAAACCGGATAGAACCGTAACAAAAATAAGCAGGATGAAAAAAATCCCTTTTAAAAATTTGCTGTCCGTGTTGTCGTCCATAAAATCCTCCGTCTCGTGACAGGCGTAAGTTTATTGGAGATATGGGGTAAATTCAATCAGCAGGATTTAATCAGTTTTTACGGGAAAAACCGTAACGTTTTGAGAAATCATCTGCCGGCAGGAAACGTTACAGTAACGCAAGACGAAAGTACGCGCCGGCAGGAAACGTCACAGTAACGCAAGACGAAAGTACATGCCGGCAAAAAACGTTACCGTAACGCAGGACGAAAGTACATGCGCAGTAACGTTAAAATAACAGAAACGCCTTTATGTAGTGTTTTTCCGCATTTTACTCTGCGGAAATTTCAGATTTTTCCTGTTTTTTTGCTTTTACGAATTTTACGATTGTTATTACGACGGAGGCAAGGGCGAGGACTGAAGCCAAAAGATAGGTTTCGCCGATTATGTTCAATTTTGTTTCGCCGCTGCAGACTGACTTAATTATGGCGGTTACTTCAACTGCGAGGTATGCAGCAATCAAAATCGCCGGTCCGATTGCCAGCGCAACTTTTGCTTTTTTGTTTTTTGAAAAAATAAAGGTCAAAAATATGAGTGAACCTTCGCACAGCACTTCCCAGATAAAATAAACTGC
The DNA here is from genome assembly GCA_963649855.1 of Anaerovoracaceae bacterium. Classification (GTDB taxonomy): domain Bacteria; phylum Spirochaetota; class Spirochaetia; order Treponematales; family Treponemataceae; genus Treponema_D. The sequence goes on along the minus strand of CAVJKK010000207.1, from coordinate 630 downwards.
CCAGAACTGAAGGTTGCCGGGGATTTCTTCACGGTTGTACTTTAAAACGCGGATCGTGTCCAGAATGAGCCACAGCGTATAGCCCGCCAGCGAAATAATCATCAGGATTTTTTCTGCCGTCCATTTTTTTTCTGTTTCGTCCTTCATTTTAATTTCTGATTCCATAAAAACTCCAATCAAAGCCGGAAAACTTTCCCTTCTGTGAACAGTGTAATTCAGGAACAGGGACTGGTAAAGAGAAAAAATTGTTTTGAGATTTTTGTGCGTGGAACTGTAGTTTTTAAATCATCGCGCAGACTTCATCTATTTCTTTTAAAATGCGGTTTTTCAGTTCTTCATTTAGTTTTGTTGCGTAGATTTTTTCAAAGGTTTCTTTTGTGTTTTCCGGGCAGCCTCGTTCGTTGAAAAGTTCGGATGGGCGCAGATTTAAGGCTTCGGCAATTTTATCGATTGTTTCGGCGGACGGAAATCTTTGATTCAGAGCAGTTTTTTAAATATTCTTCGCTTAAAGAAAGTTTTTTGTCAAAAAGCCTTTCGTTAAAATACTGAGTTAAAGGAAAATCCGTTCCAAAAAGAATTTTTGACTTGTTTTTTATGTTTTTTGAAATGCATTTCAGATTTTCACTTGTG
>CAVJKK010000206.1:0-3547 GCA_963649855.1 Anaerovoracaceae bacterium | reverse complement strand
CGACGGACTTTTTGAAACCACTGAAACGTACGGTTATGAAAAAGGGCAGGATTTTATTTCTGCAAATGATGAAATCCAGGTCATGACGAATCTTTTTGGTGAAGGTTCTCTGGATTCAGGAATTTATGTAAAACTGATTCAGATTGACGGCAACGGCGACACGATTCCAGATTTTTCGGAAGAATATACGGCAGGTCAGGGAAAAATCTGTTCGTGGGATTTTGACGGCGATGGAAACTGGGACGTGCGTTATGTAAAAAATCCTGCAGGCAGCGACGGCACTTTGATTGAAGAGTCGCTTTTTTATGAACCTTTGACTAAAAAACTTGTAACGGTTACGGCAAAAAACGGAATTCCTTACAGCGTAAAACAGGGCGAGAGGTCTGTGAACGTCGTAAAAGCAGCGGACTATGACCTTTACTGGCTTGGGAATGCGGGTTCAAAAAAAGATGCTGAAAAAATCCTGAAAACTGTTAACCAGAGCACGGTTCAGAGTGTTTGTTCTATAGTGCAGAATGAAGAAAGGCGTATGCTTGCCGTAAGAATCGGGCAGTATGTTTTTGGTGAAATTCTGCCGGATGAAGAAATAAAAACAGAAAAAGTTGAGAATGAATGAAATGAAAAATAAAATCAATTTAAAAATGAAAATTTCCGGGGTCGCTTGTGCGGGACTTCTGGCTTTTAGCGGCTGTACTTCAACACAGGCGGGAACGGGCTATGAACTTCCTGATTACACTGTTGAAGATGTGCGCAGGGAAGAAATCAAGCGGATTGAAAATATCGCAGAAACGGATACGGTTCAGGCGTACTGGCGCGCATATCTTTTGAAAGACGAAAAAACTATAGAATCGTGCGCTACAAAAGTTGTGGAATCCTATAAAAAGGCACTGGAAGAAAAAAACTGGGTTGAAGCACGCCGTTTCTGCTATGCACTTGAATATCTTGGCTATAAAGACGTAAAAAATCTTGAAAAATCCGCGGAGGAACTTACGGAACTCTGCGTTGAAAAGATAAAGGACTTCGGTTCAGAGCGCAGACAGAACGTAAAAGTTTCAGAACTGATAAAAGGCACTGTAACTGTCTGGGTCGACAAAGGCATAAAGGTAGAAAACGGAATGGGCTATGCTGACCGCGTAATCGGTTCAGGATTTTTTATTTCAAAAGATGGCTACATTGTAACGAATCATCACGTAATTGCAGACCTCGTAAACCCGAAATACGAAGGCTATGCGCGCCTTTACGTAAAACTGGCAGAAGATTCTGAAACGAGGATTCCGGCAAAAGTTGTCGGCTGGGACAGCGGCGTTGACCTTGCAGTCTTAAAGGCGGAAGTTGACTCTCCGTACGTATTCAACCTTGGTTCAAGCGGAACACTTGATGTCGGCGACAAAGTTTACTGTATCGGCTCTCCGATCGGGCTTGAACGCACTTTAACGAGCGGAATTGTCAGTGCAAGCGACCGTTCACTTTTCAGTGCAGGTCCCGTAATGCAGATTGACGCGGCGGTAAACTCGGGAAACAGTGGCGGACCTTGTGTTGACGAAGACGGAAACGTACAGGCGATTGTTTTTGCAGGAATGCTTCAGTATTCCGGGCTGAACTTTGCAATCCCGGTTGAATACCTTCAGTCTGAACTTCCTGTTTTGATTGCCGGCGGAAAATACGACCACTGCTGGCTTGAAGTAAACGGACGTACCCGCAGAACCGGCGGAAAGGATCTGGGGGTTGAGCTGAATTATGTAATGCCGGGCGGAAATGCTCACAGGGCAGGGCTCAAAGCCGGGGATTTGATTACTTCAATTGAAGGAACACAGATAAGGACACTCGAAGACCTTCAGAAAAAAATGCTCGGAATAACGGCAGGCTTTATAATCAATGTGAATTACATCCGCGGTGAGGAAGCGGAGCAGAGCGTAAAAGTTTTTGTTTCTTCACGCCCTCTCAATCCGGGATTCACTTTTTATAAAAATGATGTAGTTTCAAGCTGTTTTACTGCGATTTTTGGAATGAAGCTCACTCCGCTTTCGGAAGGCCGCAGAAAATACAGCATTGCAGAAATTGTAAAAGGTTCAATCGCAGACGAGTCAGGCTTTTCAGAAAATGACCCGGTTGAAGTGAAAAACATCACCTTTAACAATGACAACACGACGCTTTACGCAGAAGTTTTCGCAAAAAACAGAAAAAAAGGATATTTAGACATTAGTGTCGGAATTGCGGCTCCGCTGGACAGTCCAAACTATTTCTAATAAAATCGGTAATCTATGACAGAAATGAAGTACAAGCGCAATTTTTGTATCGTTGCGCACATTGATCACGGCAAGTCGACGCTTTCAGACCGTTTAATCCAGAAATCAAAAATTATTGATGAACGTCAGATGACGAATCAGATTCTTGACAACATGGATATTGAACGCGAGCGCGGAATCACGATAAAAAGTCAGGCGGTTACGATTCCCTATCATTCAAAAGACGGTCACGACTACGAACTCAATTTTGTCGACACTCCGGGACACGTAGACTTTTCCTACGAAGTTTCCCGTGCAATTGCTTCGTGCGAAGGTGCTTTAATTCTTGTTGATGCGAGTCAGGGCGTAGAAAGCCAGACGATGTCGAACCTTTATATGGCGATGGAACACGATCTGACGATTGTTCCCGTAATAAATAAGATTGACCTTCCGTCTGCGGATATTCCTTCCGTAAAAAAACAGATTGAACATGATTTGGGGCTTGATCCGGAAGATGCCGTCCTTGTAAGCGCAAAGACCGGTGAAGGCGTAGACGACCTGATGGAAGCAATCGTTTCTAAATTTCCACCGCCGTCGGGCAATCCTGAGGGAAAAGCACAGGCACTTATCTTTGACTGCCATTATGACGAATACCGCGGGGTTGTAATTCATATCCGCGTAAAGGAAGGACGCATAAAAAAAGGCGACGCAATCCGTTTCATGTCGAACGGTGCGGATTACAAGGTTGAACAGATTGGAATTTTTAAAATCAATTATGAAGAAACTCAGTATCTTGAAGCAGGCGATGTAGGTTACATTGTTGCGGGTTGCAAGACTGTAAGCGATGTCCGCGTCGGAGATACAGTAACGCTTTCCGAAGAGCCTGCTGACAGTCCTCTGCCGGGGTTCAAGGAAGTTAAGCCGGTTGTTTTTTCTTCGATTTATCCGATGGATTCAAATGATTACGAAGAATTGAAAGACAGCATGGAAAAACTCAAGCTCAACGATGCAAGCCTCACTTACGACAAGGACAATTCAATTGCGCTTGGAAACGGTTTCAGATGCGGTTTCTTAGGGCTTCTTCACCTTGAAATCATTCAGGAACGCCTTGAACGTGATTATGATCAGTCTGTAATTTTTACTTCTCCTTCGGTTGAATATCACTGTACTCTTACGAACGGAACTGAAATTATCGTGGATAATCCGACTGAATTCCCGGAGACAAAGATAAAGGAAGCGCGAGAACCGTACATCAGCGCTTCGATTATTACGCCGAGCGATTATATCGGTGCGATTATGAATCTCTGTACGGAGAAGCGTGG
>CAVJKK010000205.1:0-3563 GCA_963649855.1 Anaerovoracaceae bacterium | reverse complement strand
GAGCTTTGCTCAACCACGCGGCTCGTGGCAGGTTTTTGGCGAGAGGCTATTTGATATAAAGGCTAAACATTAAGAAATGAATATAGAACTAATGACAGAAACAGACCGCGCTGCCGTGCTGGATTATCTTTTACCGTACGAAAAATACTGCGTGGTTCTCTGTTCCCAGATTCTGCACGGCGGAAAATCAATTTACATAATCCGCGGAAACTTCGGCGAAATACACGGAGTTTTCAGCTGGTGGCTGGCAAGCTCCCTGCACCACTGCATTCCGGACGTAAACGGCAGAAACCGCACGGAACTGGAAAACGCCTTCACGCATTTTTTTAAAGAACATTCCGTAAAGTACATTTTCAGCATTGCAGGCGAACAGTCTGCAACCTTGATGCTCAGAAAGATTCTTCAGGAAAACTTTCAGAAAGAGCCGGCGCATCAGTTTGACTACTTTTTAATGGAAAACGGGCGGTTTGACTCCGTAAAAGACTTAAAAAAGATGAACCGTCAGTTAGCCGTAGTTCAGTGCACGGAAAACGACATTGAAAGGGTGTATCCGCTGCAGGAAGCGTTTGAAAAAGAAGAAGTGGTGTTTGAAGATTCACTTTTTGACGAAGAACATTGTCGCACCCGCTTTGAAAACTTTGTAGAAGCAGGCGCGGTGTACGCGGGCAAGATAAAAAACGTGCCGCTGTGTAAACTGACCGTAAGCGCTACAACTAAAAATTACGCAATGCTCGGCGGAGTATTTACGCTGCCAAAATACCGCAACTGCGGACTGGGCAAGGCGCTCGTAAACAGCGTAACAATGAAGATGACCGCGCTGGGCAAAAAATGCACGCTCTTCGTAAAAACCGCCAACGAAACCGCCATAAAACTCTACGAACAGACCGGCTTTAAAAAATTCAGCAGCTTCGTAATTCTGTACTATTGAGATAAAAGGCAACACGGTGGTTGAGCCTGTCGCCCGAAGGCACAAGCGAAGCGCAGTAACCACCAGATTTAATATACGCTTGATTTGCACCAAAGGTACACAAGCTCAATCGGCGCAATTGACAGAACCCGCCGAGAGACTATCTGAATTTTTCTGAAAAGACATAGAAGGATATTTATGAACGAATTTAAATTATGCCCAGTCTGCGGTGGCAAAAACATTACCAGCCCTGCCGGCCGCAAATGGTTCTGCCCTGACTGTAATTTTGAACTTTACAACAACGTTGCTGCAGCCGTGGGGCTTGTAATTTCAGACAGCACAGGGCACGTGCTTTTTGAAAAACGCGCAAAAGACCCCCGCAAAGGATTTTTAGCCTTCCCCGGCGGCTTTGTTGACCCCGACGAAAGCGCAGAAGAAGCCGCCGTGCGCGAATGTATGGAAGAAACCGGCGTAAAACCCGCCTCCCTCGAATACCTCTGCAGTTTCCCGAACACGTATGTTTTTAATAAGATTACATACAAGACCTGCGACATCTTTTTTAAGGCAGTCTTACCCCCGGACGCCGAACTGACCCCCCAGCCGGGCGAAGTAGACGCCTTCGAGCGCATAGAAATCCAGAAAGAAGAAGACATAGAACTTTTGCCACTGGCCTTTGAAAGCGCCCGGAAAACTTTAAAACTTTGGTTAAAAACATTAAACTAACGGTGATTTGTACATAAAACTTCAAATAGCCTCTCACCGGGAACCTGCCACGAGCCGCGTGGTTGAATCTGTCAAACACGGTGGTTGAGCCTGTCGAAACCACCAGTTACAGTATGTTGCTTGATTTCGACAGGCTCAATCGGCGCAATGATGATAGAACCGACCGAGAGCCTTTTTGATTACTAAAAAATAACAGACCCCCAGTATTAAAGTTATTTTTTTTTATGAGGTACTAATGAATACAAAAACCACCGTTATTTTAATCGCAGTTGCGGCTTATATCGTCTTCGCCGCCCTTATAATTTCGATTCCGTTCAGAATAAAGAAACTCAAGGCAGAGTGCGGCGAATTAAAGATGAAGCTCCGCTCAGAGTTCCCTCTCCGCTCGTTCCTCATTTTCCTGATCTGCGCGCTTTTAATCGGCGTAATCCCGCTCCGCTCGTTTGAACTCTACATTTCAGTCATCTTCGTGCTTACCGCCCTTCTCGCAACCTACATCGCGTCAAATCAGGTCGTAAACAGCGGCATGAACGGCGTTTTTGAAAACATGATAATCAGCGACACAACCGCCTTAAAATATGACGACATTCTCTCACTGCCGACCTTGAGTTACGAAAATCAGGAAGAAACGAGTCAGGTAGATTTCCGCCTTATCGAAGTCCTTAAAAAAGACGGTTCAAAAGTCACCTTCGCCTTCCCGGACGAAGCCACACGCACACAGGCACTGAACATAATTCTGGAACAGGCACCACAGTTAAAAGCATAGTCACACAGGAGGCTAAAAATGGAAGAACAGAACATTCTCGCTTTTCAGTCGGACTACATGGAAGGAGCACATCCTTCAATCATCAAAAAACTTGCAGAAACAAACATGCTTCACACAGCCGGCTATGGCTCTGACGAATACACCGAAGAAGCACGCTCTTTAATCCGCGGCGCATGTGTTACCCCGATAGCAGAGGTTCAGTTTTTACCGGGCGGAACGCAGGCAAATGCAACGGTCATCGACTGTCTTTTACAGAACTGGCAGGGCGTAATTGCAGCCGACACCGCTCATATTGCAGTACACGAAGCAGGTGCAATCGAACACGCCGGGCACAAGGTAATCACTCTAAAGGGAAAAGACGGAAAAATCAGCGCGGAGCAGGTAGAAAAATACCTCAAGGATTTTTATGCAGATGCCAACTGGCAGCACATGGTAGAACCGGGAATGGTTTATATTTCACAGCCGACAGAGTACGGAACGCTTTATTCACACAAGGAACTCAGGGCGCTTTCAGACTTATGCGAGGAACACAAACTTTCGTTTTACATAGACGGAGCGCGTCTTGCCTATGCCTTCGGAAGCCCGGAGAACGAAGTTACACTCAACCATTTTGCCAGCTATTCAGATGTTTTCTGCATCGGCGGAACAAAATGCGGTGCACTCTTTGGAGAAGCCGTTGTAGTTCCAATTCCGCAGCATCTTCCCCACTTTTTTACGCAGATAAAACAGCGCGGAGCAGTGCTCGCAAAAGGGCGTCTGCTCGGCTTGCAGTTTGCAGAACTCTTTAAGGACGGTCTCTACTTTGAAATCGGCAAAAAAGCCGACGAATACGCACAGCAGATTCAGAGCGCACTCGAAGAGGCAGGCTATAAAATCTACATACGTTCGCAGACAAATCAGGTATTCTTCGTAATTCCAGACGAAAAACTCGAAAGCCTTTCAAAAAAGGTTATGTACGGCTACATGGAAAAATACGACGAAAAGAACTCGGTAATCCGCTTCTGCACAAGCTGGGCAACCACACAAAAAGACGTAGACGCCCTCCTGAAAATAATAAAAGAAATGTAGATAATAGAGTTTCGAGTTTTTGAAATTAACCATCTGACTAAAAAACTCTCGGTCGGTTCTGTCATCAAACAGAGGAGGCAGGTATGCCTAGCTCTGTTT
>CAVJKK010000204.1:2031-3602 GCA_963649855.1 Anaerovoracaceae bacterium | reverse complement strand
AGGACATTCAGGATGTCGTCACTCTGTTCAGCAACAGGCTTTTCGACATCAAGGAAAAAATCTCTTCCAGGAACATTTATCAGCATCCAGTTGTTGTAGGATTCAACGTTCTTCTTCCTTGAAGACTCAAACATTGCAACATTTTCGTCCAGAGAAACAGGAACACCTACACCACAAAGTTTTTCTTCCTTAACGATATATTTTTCCATCGCAATAAAAGCATTCATCTTACATTCCCCTTAATCTTGGATTTCTCTGAATCTGCATTTCACGGTCACGCTCACGCAGTTTCTTGGCAACCTTTTCGTCAGCAAGAGAATTGATTCCGCCGACATTCCTTTCAAACTTAGCAGCATTAGGAGCCGTAACACGGAGCTTCGCCTGAAGTTCGCTCTCCCTGTAAATGCCGTTGTGAGAAAAATCATAATGAGTAAGACGTTCTGAGTAGAAAAAACTCTCGCTTAAAACCTGAGCCAGCCGCGGAGAATCATTCCTTGAATACTCACCAAGCATCTTCACAAACATCTCCTTCTTTTCCGGAGAAAGAGGACGTCCCAGCTGCAAGCCGGTTTCCTGCTTTACATAGTAATTATTCAGAACAGAAAAAATTCCCTTCTGAGAGTTGTCATATTTATTTGTTGCCCTGGCAAAAGTATTCTTTACTTCGCCAAGGATTTTTTCATCTTTACAGTTTCTGGCGATATTCTTACGCTTGTCTTCGCGCAATTCGCTCTCCCTTAAACCAGAATCGTATTCAGCGATATTTTTAAGCATGTTCTTTGCAATGATAGACTTCTGTTTTCTTGCAGCCTCGTTTCCAAGAACACCGATAGATTCTTCAAGGTGATTCATCTTCAGGGCACGGTTCAAGGATTTCTCAGTGAACTGGTCTAAAAGATAAACAGTCTGTGCATTCGTCTTAATACCTTCGGCTGCAATATCAGAAACATTTGTAACGCGGTTTGCACTACCCGCAAGGTCTCTTTTCACATTGGCAAGGGCAATAATCGGGTCAGAGTCATAACTTTTTGAATTTTCCCTCGCCTTCTGGAATTCAGCAGGAGAGTTCTCCTTTGACTTTAACTCAAGTCCAAGAAGCGCAGCATCAGCACCATAAATCCACTTGAGAGATTTTGCGCCAATCTTTGCAGCCTTTAATTCAAGCTGAACCTTATTGATGTCAGCCAGATGCCGACCGTTTACAATGTTCATATCCTGCGGCAGAGGATTGTCTTTCACATAAGGAACCGTATCATTCTTCACGTTTTCAGCAACAAGAGAATTGATTTCACGATAAATGTCATCAAGCAGGACATTATAGGCATAAGTCTTAATTTCTGTATTGTTCAAGGACATAAACGACTCCTTCTTAACACTTTTTATAAACACAGTGTAAAAGCAACTTATTTAATTTACTCTTACACTGTATAAAAAAAATTCTACTCCTACCTTAGAATTTTTGCAATAAACAAATCACCTTAGTAGCCTCTTTCATAGCCGGTAGAACGAGCGCGCGGCTTTTTCTCAAAAGTCTTCTTGTGTTCCTGCTTCTGATTCCTGCTGTATTCCTG
>CAVJKK010000204.1:0-2021 GCA_963649855.1 Anaerovoracaceae bacterium | reverse complement strand
ATTCGTAATCTTCTTGATTGCAGCAACATCAAGTTTTCCCGGTTCATATTCAGCGGTCAAAAGCTGAACCGTCTTTTCCTTGAAGGCAGCAGCCTGTTCAGGAGAAACGTAGAGTTTTCTTCCAGACTGAACGGCATTAAAAACCTGAGCAATGTACTGGAACGGCTCTTTCGTGTCCTTGTTCAGACCGAGAGGTTCTGTAATCTTGCTTTCCCATGCCATGTTCTTTTCAGCAGGATTCTTCGGCTTACTGTAAGCACTGTCAGGATAGTGTTCATTGATGTACTGAAGTTTCTTGTTGAATTCCTTAGTCATGTTTTCCTTGCAGAAGGCAACAAGATTTTCAGCGTTTTCAATCTGAGAAACGTTGAACCAGGTATTCTTGAATTCAATCTTTCCCCAGTCTTTTTCATCAACGACAGGAATGACAATACCCTTTGAACCTTTCACAATCTTACAGTCAACGCCGGCTTCCTGAGCCTTTTTCACGGTGTCAAAAGTTACGAACGCTGCCGTAGGAGCTTTAAGTTCAGCCTGTTTTTCAAGAAGACTGAGCTGAGTGAGACCTTCAGCCGTTTTGTTCGTGTTGATGTTGTAGGCAGGCTTTAAGTCAACGATACCGTCCTTGTTCGGAAGGAAAGGACTTGTACCGGCTTTGAGGGATTCAGCAAGAGATTCACCAAGACTCTTAAAATAATCGTAGGAAGTCTTTTCTCTCTTCTGATACAGAGGCATTGAAGAAGTCTTTGAAAGCGCTTCTTCAAAAGCTGAGGCGCTTACTGCATTTGCAGCTTTTCCATTTGTTTCCATAGAAACTCCTTTTAGGAGTTATGAAAGAAAATCACCCCTCTTTGGGAGGGGTATATCAATCACTCTTGTCCAACCTTAGATTGAACTTATGACTGGTTATATTTTTCAATAACCCCAAAATTATAAGAAGAATAAACTAGAACCTTTAATGATTCTTGTCTGATAAAAAGTGTAAATTAACTTAAAAATAATTGCAAGTGGTTATTTTATTTACTCTATGATATAATTTTTACAGAATGTCATTGACAATTAAAATTCCGACAGGAACAGAAAAAGAAGAATATTCACTCTTTGTAAACGGCGAAGTTATATACATCCACACGGAAAATAAACTTGGCACGCTCTTAAAAATAAACGGAACCGGCGTAGCATTTTATTCAGCATCAAACTCAAGGCGTGCGGTAATCTTCCAGGAACTTGCAGAAAACGACCACGGACTTCCGCTTGAGGAAGGAAAACTGCCATACATAAAAGAAAGGGTGAGAGTCTTATACAAGGCAAGAGGCCGGAAAATCGACCTCTTAAAGTTCACCCTGTACAACCTGGAAAAAAAATACAAAAAGGAGATTTATTCACTCGGTACATTGTACTGGCTTGAAATCGGCTCTTACATAGATTCAGTCACCAATTCAAAAAAATCAGCCGGCACGAAACGACAGGTCTATCTCATCACCGAACAAAACATAAGAAAGAGGAAGAGACTCCATGAAAATCAGTAAAGACATACTCCAGCACCTCCACATTGAAACCGTCTACATCGTAACAGGCGATAATCTCTATCTGTGCTGTCCTGTTGAAATACAGAAAGAAAAATGGTTTGTTGCCTGCGACTCAGACAGCCTCGAAGGAAATGTAAAGCTAAAAGTAAAATACCACGGCTCATTTATCTATCTTGATTCTCTAATAACAAAGAAGAGTCAGGAAAACCTCTATTCATTTACCTATGAAGTCCAGATAAACCCGGAAGAACTAAAAAAAGACAGGTTCAAGGAAACATTCTTCAATGAACTCCAGAACCTCCAGCAGCAGACAGAAATCTGGAACAGACGAAAAGAAGAGCGATACGACATAGGCCTAGACGAAAAAAGACAGAAGCTCATCAACTTCAAGACAACGGAACAGACCTTGATTTCAGACAAGACTCCACTTCCCTGCCTTGTAAACAACGTGTCATATTCCGGCGCAAAAGTTACCACACTTGAAGGAAATTT
>CAVJKK010000203.1:2959-3635 GCA_963649855.1 Anaerovoracaceae bacterium | reverse complement strand
CAATCGGAAAGACGAAGCGAACGCAGGGACAGGTTATTTCGGCAGATTCTTCAACGTCAGTCTTTTCGGTAAAACGTGCCTATTACGGCTACAAAACGCAGGAGCAGAAGATTATTGCATCGGGCGATTTTGACGGAAAAAGCGTTTCGTTTGTGATGAACAATACGCCGGATTTCATTCCCTCGCCTGAATCCGTAAATCAGAACGTTCTGTTTGTGGACGGAAAATGCACTCCTCTTCCGCCGGTAAAGATGACGCAGCCGTTCGGACTGAACAAAAAGTGGGTCATTCAGGATACAGAAAATATGGTTGACCTCACTTTTGAGCCGGTTTCAAGAATCAACCGTGAACTGAGACTTCTTTCGTTTAAGATTCTTGTTTCCAGCATTTACGGAAAGTTTGAAGGCGTTTTAAAAACCAGCGACGGGCAGGATATAAGAATCAGTGGGCTGGGCGGAATTGCCAGAGACCAGATGCTGCGGGTTTAACGGAGGCTACCAATGAGTGATGAATTTGGACAGAAAAGAGTTGAACAGTCCTGGGAACCGGGAACTCTCGACGCCACAAGAAAAGCGATCGGACCGATTGATAAAGAAGAAGCCGCAAGGATGACGAAAATCTTAGGCGGTGAAATCCTTGAAGAAAAATCTGCACCGATTGATTATTCTGCATTTCC
>CAVJKK010000203.1:0-2949 GCA_963649855.1 Anaerovoracaceae bacterium | reverse complement strand
GCATTTCCTCCGAAAGAAAGACATTATTCACACCGGGCAAGCGGCCGTTCAAGTGCGGATGTTGCTTCGATGTCTGCAAAAAGCGCACAGTCAGAAAATCCAGCGGAGTCAAAATCAAAAGATAAAAAGAACCAAAAATACGGATATGTTCCTTCGAGCGGTGCACACAGAGTTTCGGACGGGGCTCTGCCTGAAATTCCTTCAAAAGAGCGCAACCTGATGGACAGGCTCATGATGAGCGACGACTACAAAATCAAGCCGAACTACGGATTCTTTAACTTTTTGCGCTATTTCAAGAAAAACGGAACGGAACTCTTGCGTCACAGTTATGTGGCTTACAGTCTGCAGAGTCATCTTGAGCATTACCAGGCATTCATAACGTCGGTAAAGTCAATCATTCAGATCTGTCCGGATTCTTACCGCTTAAAAATCGTGAACAGCCCGGAAGCAAAATTTAAGTTCCTGCGGACGGTCGGCGGCTGGACGATGAAAAATCTTAAGGTGATGGTGATGGATTTGCAGGAACACGCAGATGAAGTTACTGTCGCGATGATGGTTCCGCTTGTAAAGACAGTTTACAAAGACCTCTTGAAAATCTACTACATCGGCGAAAATGCGATTCCCCGCTTCTTTAAGGAAATTTACAGCGACCTGATGAAATACCCGAAAGCAGACCAGCAGAAACTTCTGATGCTTTCAAAACAGGGACTCACAGAGTGGCTTTACGTTTACACTCAGATTATCAAGGGAATGTACCCGCTTTTGATGCGCATGTGCAGCCCGAAGTTTGAATATTTCCCGCAGTTTTTTACGGCAGAAACGGCAAACATCTTTGAATTTCTTGGAATTTCAAAATTTGACATCCTTCTTCCGGAAAAAAAGGAAGACATCAAGGCAGCGCAGGAAAAGGCAGAACAGGAACGCAAGCAGAAGGAAGAGGAGCGCAAAAAGAACAGCCCGGAATATCAGCGTGGCAAAAAGACAGAAATCGTTGACGCAGGAATCAAACTCCTTGAACGGCTTTTCCCGGACGCAGGCTTTTCGCATCTGGAAACGTTCCCGGATCTGTATCCGTATTTTCAGCCGATATATCAGTTCCGCGACGGCTACAATCTTTTAAGCCCGCAGAATCCGCTGCAGGTTGTCGTAACGCTTTTAAAGATTATTGAAGATCTTTTTCAGGGATGCAGAAACATCATTTTTAACGATGAAGAAACAGTCCAGCTGAAGACAAAAGGCACGAAAGACAAACTTTCCATTGCGCTGAACGAGTGGTCAGTTTACCGCGAAGAACTTTTTGAAAAAAATTATGCGGGACAGCTCAACGATTTTGTAAACCAGGAATATTCACAGTCGGGATTCAAAAACTCGCTCTTTGGAAAAAAGATTCTGACAAACATCCTCTGGCAGACAAAATACAATTTTCTGCCGCATTTTGAATTTGAACAGCTTCTGCTCGAAAAACCGGTAAACGACAGCAAATACATACCGCTCTGTCTCCGCACGGATTTTTTAAGGCAGACCTTCACGCAGCTTTCAAAAGAAATCGACAAACAGTCCGGCACGCAGGGAATCGTACTTGGAATGTCGAACCCGTGGGCAAAATACGAATTTGACATTCCGAATCCGGTTTCAAAAAGAATGGACGTACTGCTCGGAAAGAAAAACCAGGGCGAAAGCGCCGCAACGAACGCAAACCTCATAAAATACGCAATGTGTTTGGTGAGCGTCTTAGACTGGTGGATTAACAACATCGAAAGTCCGGCATACACATCAACCACAACGGCAGTCTACAGAATTTCCGAAAAAGACGGAGGACCTGCATTCAGCGTCCCGGTCCGCAGCGACCAGAACAAACTCTTTGCCGACAGCGTAAAGGGCGGAAGCAGCAGCGATACAGCGAAATAGAAGAGAATAAAAACAAAAAATCCTTCCGCGAGCGGAAGGATTTTTTTTATGTGGAACGAACGCCACGCTTGCGGTTTATTCTGTTATTGTATAAGAAAATTCGTCTTTATCAATTGGCAGTGTATATTGAACATTCGGTTTTATTTGTTTTGTTTCATCTTCAAAAGTGTGGGTAGGAACTGTCTCAAATTCTAACATTATGTTGTCACTAGTTGAAGTGTAATTGCCGCTTGCAGTGCCGATTTTTGTAATTCCTCCATCTTTCGCCTTGTCAAGAAAGAAGATTGCAGTAAATTTGTTATTGCTTGTATTAAAGTCTGGTGAAAAACATACTTTTTCATTGTTTGCTGTGGATTCTGATGAGCGGAATTCGATGAAGTCACCATAAAAAGTGTAGCTATCCTCACGGCATTCAAAATATTTTTTAATATCGCCGTCAAAGTAACTTGTTAAAGTTCCTGTTGAATTGTCAATTTTAACACTTTTCTGGTATAACGCTGAAAACTGTTTTGCCATGTAAATTTCATTACATTCAAGTTCGTCGCCGGAATAACCTAACTGTTTTAACATGCTATAGTAGTTAGATGCTGTAATTGTAAGGTTGTCTTCATTATCAAATATTTTTGTCATGTAATATGAAAGAAGTCCGGTTTCTGCATTATATGAATACTTGTATTCTGAGTCTTGTGTGTAGTTGCCATTCTCATTTTCATCATAAAAATAAACGAACGTATCTTCAGCGAAAACGTATTTATCATTGCTGTCTGTACCCATAAGCGTTTTTCCTTTGAGTACGTTTGTTCCACTCGCTGCCGGCAGTGTCGGTACGGTTACTTTTGCAGAACCGGAAGAACTTCCGCCGCTGGAAGAAGAATCATCTGAATCATTTGAACAGCCCGTGCTGAACAAAACCAATGCTGTGGCTGTTAAAGCCAATAAACTTTTCGCGATTTTTTTCATAAATCACTCCTGTAAAAAAAAAGATAGGGTACTTTACCCCCCCCCGTACTTTTGTCAAAAAAAAAAAAAAAAAAATCAATT
>CAVJKK010000202.1:0-3637 GCA_963649855.1 Anaerovoracaceae bacterium | reverse complement strand
GAAAACTCAAAAGTTGTCGGCTTTGACGTTTGCATGGCTCAGATGATTGCAAACGATTGCGGCAAGGAACTCGAAGTTCAGAACATGAGCTTTGACAGCCTTATTGCCGCTCTTCAGTCAGATTCAGTTGACTTTGTAGCAGCAGGAATGACAGCCACAGACGAACGCCGCCAGAACGTAGATTTCTCAGAACCATACTACGTTTCAAAACAGGTAGTAATCGTACGCAAGTAAAATTGCAGAATAGAGGTAAAGATGTTTCAGAAAATTGTGGAAGTAATGTTTACGCACGGCCGCTGGATGATGATTCTTCAGGGACTGGGGACAACACTTTTAATCGCCTTGTGCGCAGTCATTCTCGGAACGATTCTCGGCTGCATCTTTGCCATCTTTAAAATTTCAAATTACCGCGTGTTGCGCGCAATTTCCAGTGGCTACACGACGCTTATCCGCGGAATCCCGATGGCAACCCAGCTGATGATCTGGTATTTCGTTATTTTTTCACCATTGGGATTCAGAAACACAATCATCGTTGCAATCATCGCTTTTGGAATCAATTCCGGCGCCTATTGTACGGAAATCTTCAGGGCGGGAATTCAATCCGTAAATGCCGGTCAAATGGAAGCCGGTCGCTCGCTCGGTTTGAGCTGGGCACAGACAATGTCTGCAATCATCATTCCGCAGGCTTTTAAGACAATTCTTCCTACTTTTGCTTCAGAATTCATCACGCTCATAAAGGAAACTTCGGTTGCAAGCTTTATTGCAGTCGTTGACCTTCAGAAAGCGTGCGACAATATACGAAACTCAACTTACAACGCGTGGATTCCACTTCTTTCCGGCGCGTTAATCTACCTTCTTCTGACGGTCGGGCTGACAAAACTTTTTACCGCCATCGAAGAAAAATTTTCCAGAAAATAAGGGCGGACAAAATGATTGAAGTTGAAAATCTTTCAAAAAAATTCGGAAATCTGTCCGTCTTAAATGGAATCTCAGAAAAAATTCAGGATGACGAAAAAATCGTAATCATCGGACCAAGCGGCGGAGGAAAATCAACTTTTTTACGCTGCCTCAACCTTCTTGAAAAACCGACCTCCGGCAAAATCCTCTTTGACGACGTGGATTTGACCGACCCGAAGACCGACATCAACAAAATCCGTCAGAAAATGGGAATGGTTTTCCAGCATTTCAACCTTTTTCCGCACAAAACCGTCTTACAGAATCTGACTCTCGCTCCCGTGATGCTCAAACTTTTGCAGAAAGAAGAAGCCGAACAGAAAGCGCGCGAACTTCTGGCAAGAATCGGGCTCGCAGACAAGGAAAATGTTTTTCCGGCAAGCCTTTCCGGCGGACAGCAGCAGAGAATTGCAATTACGCGTTCAATCATGATGAATCCGGAAGTAATTCTGTTTGATGAACCGACGAGCGCACTCGACCCGGAAATGGTAGGCGAAGTTCTTTCGCTGATGAAAGACCTTGCAAATATGGGAATGACGATGATTTGCGTTACGCACGAAATGGGTTTTGCCCGCGAATTTGCACAGCGCATATTCTTTATGGACGGCGGAAAAATTGCGGAACAGGGCTCGCCTGAAAAGATTTTTGAATCTCCGGAATCTGAACGCCTGCAGCAGTTTTTAAAGGCAACTCTGTAAATTGCGCACCGCATTTGCGTATGAAAAAACTCTGCATAATCATTCTTTTTTTAGCCGCAACCACAAATATTTTTGCAGACAGCGTTTTTAAATTGAACAAAGCAAAGGACGCAGCCCTTTTAGGCACGGGACTTCTGCTCACGGGCTCAGACCTTGTGCTCGATATGGGACTAAAGATAAACCGCCAGACTTTTGACGAAAATCAGACCTTTAACAAAGACGACGTTAATTCTTTTGACCGTTTTTTCATGCACGACTACAATTTTGCGCTCGACCGCGTAGCCGGCAACGTTTTTCTGTACCCGGCACTTCTCGCGCCGGCACTTTTGTTCACGCAGAAATCACAGAATACAAAAAATGACCTTGCCACTTACGGCGTAATGTACGCAGAAACCCTTCTGATTGCAAACGGAATAAAAGAGATTTCAAAACTTGCGGTAAACCGTTACCGCCCGATGTGCTATTTTGACACGGGCGACAGCCACGGTTACTACGAACGCACCGGCGATTTTGCAAATTCGTTTATGTCGGGGCATGCGACGATGGCATTTGCCGGCGCAACTTTTGCAACGTACGTTTTCTGCCGGGATTTTCCGGACAGTCCGTGGCGGTTTGCAGTGGCAGGAGGCGCGTATTCCCTTGCGGTGGCAACGGCAGCAGTCCGCGTACTTTCAGGAAATCACTTTGTAACGGACGTACTCGCGGGAGCAGTAACCGGCACGCTCGCAGGTTTTTTAGTACCGTGGCTGCACACATTGGGTTCAGATTCCGGCAAAGAAAACATACAGCTGGCCGCCGCGCCAAACAGCTTCTGCATAAGATTTGTCTTTTAGAGTAAATGTCAAATAGCCTGAATGTCGAGTTTTTGATTACTGTTTTAATTGTCAGAAAAAGGCGTAGGGAGGGGCTGGCACAAACAGAGCCAGGCATACCTGCCTCCTCTGTTTGATGACAGAACCGACCGAGAGCCTTTTTCGGAGTATCTTATTTCAAAAACTCGAAGTTACGGCTATTAAAAATCGCGGACTTTTCATCTATTTTCCTTCTAATTGATAAATATGCCTCGTTTTGCTATAGTGAAAGACAGAAAATAACGGCTTTGACCGTCAAAAAATCTTTTTAGGAGAACACAAATGGCAAAAGTAGTAACTTTTGGTGAATTGATGCTTCGCATCCAGCCTGCTGACTATTATCGTTTCGTTCAGGTTGACTCAATGACAACAACTTTCGGTGGTGGAGAAGCTAACGTAGCAGTTTCTTTGGCAAACTACGGTGATGACGCTTACTTTGTAACAAAACTTCCAACTCACGAAATCGGTCAGGCTGCTGTAA
This sequence comes from Anaerovoracaceae bacterium, assembly GCA_963649855.1. Classification (GTDB taxonomy): domain Bacteria; phylum Spirochaetota; class Spirochaetia; order Treponematales; family Treponemataceae; genus Treponema_D. The sequence continues at coordinate 653 of CAVJKK010000202.1, read as the reverse complement.
ACTCTCTTCGCAAATACGGAGTTCACACAGAATATATCGTTCGCGGCGGTCCTCGCGTTGGTATCTACTACAACGAAAAGGGCGCTTCTCAGCGTGGTTCAAAATGTGTTTACGACCGCGCAGGCTCTTCAATCCAGCTTGCTAAACCGGAAGAATTCGACTGGAACAAAATCCTCGACGGCGCTTCATGGTTCCACATTACAGGTATTACACCGGCTCTCGGACCAAACATGGTTCAGGCTTGTATCGAAGGATGCAAAGTTGCTCACGAAAAGGGAATCACAACTTCATGTGACCTCAACTACCGCGGCAAACTCTGGACAAAAGACGAAGCCCGCAAGGCAATGACTGAAATCTGTAAATACGTTGATGTTTGTATCTCTAACGAAGACGATGCTAACGACGTATTCGGAATCAAATCTGAAGGTACAGATACAACTAAGGGCGAACTGAACAACGAAGGTTACCTCTCAGTTGCTCGCCAGCTCAAGGAAAAATTCAACTTCAAGAAAGTTGCAATCACACTCCGCACTTCTATCAACGCTAACCGCAACCTCTGGCAGGCTCTCCTCTACGTTGATGACAAAGACTACGCTTTCTCTAAGCAGTACGACATGAACATCGTTGACCGTGTAGGCGGCGGTGACTCGTTC
>CAVJKK010000201.1:0-3685 GCA_963649855.1 Anaerovoracaceae bacterium | reverse complement strand
GGAAAAATGATTCGTGCAGTTTCCCAGAATTCTGTCGGCGCGGAAGTTGTCGGAATCCCGGTTAAGAAAATCTACATTTTTACTTACGGACTCGGATGTGCCCTTGCCGGCGTTGCAGGCGACCTTCTTACGCTTTTTTACGTCATAAATCCTACGGTCGGAGGACAGTTCAGTTTTAAGGCGCTGATTGTCGTTGTTGTCGGCGGCTTCGGTTCAATTCAGGGCGCATGCATTGCGGGCATCTGTCTCGGGCTGATGGAAACGCTGAGCAGTCTTATCATCGGACCGACGTACCGCGATTTAACGGTTTTCGTTGCGTTCATCATCATTCTTGTCGTAAGGCAGATAATCATTCTGAAAAAACGGTAGAAAGTTTGATGACGGAACTGAACTGGAACTTTTTTGTGGCAGTTAATTTATTGGGAGAAAATAAAAATGATTAAAGATATATTCGATTTAAGTTCAACTTACAAAAAACGGAAGGCGATTGCGCTGGCAGCGGTTGTGCTGATTCTGCTCTTGATTCCGGTTGTTTTTTCTTCAAATCCGTATCTGGTAAATGTTTTTATCGTTATCTTCTATACTACGACCATGTCTCTGGCGTGGAACCTTCTCGGCGGAATGACCGGACAGAACTCGCTCGGGCATGCGGCTTACATGGGACTTGGTGCTTACGTTGCCTGTCTTTTCATGACAAAAAGCGGCATGAATCCGTGGCTTGCGATTCCGATTGCAATGCTTTTTGTCGGATTCGTTGCGGGCGTTGTTTTTTATCCGTGCTTTTTGCTGCGCGGACCTTATTTTACGCTTGTTTCAATTGCGTTCGGCGAAACAATCCGCCAGTTCATGCTCAACTGGGAATATGCGGGCAAGGCGATGGGAATTCCTCTGCCGTACGGCGAGCCTTCCTTTGCGCAATTCCGCTTTCATTCAAAGACTCCGTATTATTACATCGCGCTGATTATGGTAGCCGGCGTCTATCTTTTGATGCGGAAAATCAATAAAAGCAAACTCGGTTTTGCCCTCAAGACAATCCGCGAAGACGAAGACGTTGCAAATGCAATCGGCATAAACCCGATGAAATACAAGGTGACTGCGCTTGTGATTTCTGCAATGATTGCGGCGATGGTCGGATGTTTTTACGCAAACTACAACCGTTACATCGACTGCGATCTGATGCTTCAGTCGTTCTCTACGGAATTTATTCTGCCGGCGGTAATCGGTGGCGCGGCTTTTGTGGAAGGTCCTTTAGTCGGTGGAATAATCCTTCTGTCGCTGAGTGAATGGCTCAGAAACAGGTTCGGCGGAATTCTTCCGGGAATCAATCTTATTCTGTATGCAATCACGCTACTTTGTATCATCCGCTTCAGACCGGTCGGAATCTTAGGCTGGTATTCAAAGAGCAAGGCGAAAGAATGGGTTGACCACAAGATTTTTGGCAAGAAAGAAGGGGAGGACGCTTAAAATGGATTCACCAATCATCAAAGTTGAACATATCACAAAGAATTTCCGCGGGCTTCGTGCCGTAAACGATCTTTCCCTCGAAATTGAAAAAGGCAAGATAACCGGAATGATTGGTCCTAACGGCGCAGGAAAATCAACCACTTTCAACATGATCTGCGGTTACTATCCTCCGTCTCAGGGTCGTATTTTCTACAAAGGGCAGGACATTACTGACTGCAAGCCTTACGAATATACCGACATGGGAATCGCGCGCACTTTCCAGATTATGAAGCCTCTTTCTACCCTTTCGGTGCTGGACAACGTTGTGCCGGGAGCATTCTTCGGGCGTAAAAAGGCGAAAAACCTTGCAGAAGCAAAGGAAATCGCAGAACACGTCCTTGAGTTCACCGGACTTTATTCAAAACGCAACGTAATTGCCGGCGAAATGGGAACTCCGGATCAGAAACGCCTTGAAATGGCGCGTGCCCTTGCAACTCAGCCGGAGATGCTTTTCCTTGATGAAGTAATGGCAGGCTTAAACCCGGTGGAAACAGACCAGGCGATAGAACTGATTCACAAGATCAACGAAAACGGAATCACGGTTTTTCTGATTGAACACATCATGCGGGCGGTCGTCAATCTCTGCGAAAAGGTAATCGTCCTTCATCACGGAGAAAAAATTGCCGAAGGTTCACCGGAACAGGTCATGAACGACCCGTATGTAATCGAAGTTTATCTTGGTAAAAAAGAAAAATAGGAAAGTCTTATGCTTAAAGTTCAAAATCTTTGTGCCGGATATGGAAAAGTGCAGGTTCTCTGGGATATTTCCCTCGAAGTAAAAGACGGGCAGATTGTTTCTGTGCTCGGCTCAAACGGGGCTGGCAAGACAACGACAGTACGCGCAATTACGGGAATGTTAAAACCAACGGGCGGTTCGGTTGTTTTTGATGGAGAAGAACTTGCAGACCGCTCAAGCAGGTTTATACTTGATCAGGGAATAATTCAGGTTCCGGAAGGAAGGCAGCTTTTTACCGGAATGACTGTTTACGAAAACCTTCAGATGGGGGCTTACAGCAAGGCGGCAAAAATCAAGTTCCCCGTAACGGAAGAATATATTTACGAAATGTTCCCTAAGTTAAAGGAAAGACGGAAGCAGGTTACGGGCACTCTTTCCGGCGGTGAACAGCAGATGGTTGCGGTTGCGCGGGCGCTTGCAGGGCTTCCGAAACTCCTGATTCTTGATGAACCGTCGCTGGGACTTGCTCCGAACATTGTCGACGACATCCTGCAGATTGCCGTCAACCTTGCAAGGCAGAAGAACATCGGTGTTCTTCTGGTTGAACAGGACATTACAAAGGCGCTGGCAGTTTCTGACTACGGCTATGTAATTGAAAACGGACGCGTGGTACTTGAAGATTCAGCACAGAATCTTGCGAAGAACGAACACGTCAAAAAAGCATATCTTGGAATTTAGGGCATAGTTGCCTTTATGGTAAAAGCCTTATAAATAAACGAGTTTTTAAAGGAGGACTCATTTATGAAAAAAATCACAAAAGTATTGATGGGCGCTGTACTTACATCGGCAATGCTGCTCACCGTAGGCTGCGAAAAGAAATCCGCAGAGAACTCAACAATTAAAATCGGTGCGATGTATGCTCTTTCCGGCGACAAAGCTGCAATCGGAAACAACATCATGCGCGGCGTTGATTTTGCCGTAGAAATGATTAACGCACAGGGCGGCGTAAACGGACGCAAGATTGAAATCGTACGCGGCGACACACAGGGCGACCCGAAAGTAGGACGTTCAGTTGCAGAACGCCTCGTAACACAGGACAAGGTAAACGCAATCCTCGGCTGTCATCAGTCAACAATCACACAGATTGCAGCACAGGTCTGCGAACAGTACAAGATTCCTGAACTGACTGCAATTTCAACAGTAGACAACCTTTCAAGCCAGGGCTATGAATATTTCTTCCGCATGTGTCCTACAAATACTGACTATGTAGAAGACCAGTACATGTACCTTAAAGACCTTGAAGACAAAAAAGGTGTTCCGATGAAGAACATTGCAATCTTTGCAGACAACTCAAACATCGGACAGGAACTGATCCGCTGTTCACGCGTTCTCGCTCCAAAATACGGCTTCAACATCGTTGCAGAAGTTCAGTATTCAAGTGGCACGACAGACTTAACTTCAGAAGTTCTTAAAATCCGCAATGCAAAACCGGACGCAGTTCTCTGT
>CAVJKK010000200.1:0-3690 GCA_963649855.1 Anaerovoracaceae bacterium | reverse complement strand
TCGGGGCTACGACCGAAAATCCTTTTTTTGAAGTAAACAAGGCGCTTGTTTCAAGAAGCCGTGTCTTTCAGCTGAAACCGCTCACAAAAGATGACCTTTTAAAAGCTGCGCATTTTGCTTTAAGCGACGTTGAACGCGGTTACGGTCACTGGAACGTTGAATTTGAAAAAGGCGCGCTCGAACACCTCGTTGATACAGCCAACGGCGATGCGCGCTCACTTTTAAACGCGCTGGAACTTGCAGTAGAAACCACGCCTGAAAAATGGAATCCTTACAATGTAAATCCGGAACCTGCGTGGGGTTCAACGATTTTCATTTCAAAAGAAACGGCGGAAGAATCAATCCAGAAAAAAATCGTTCTTTACGACCGTGACGGTGACTATCACTACGACATAATTTCTGCGTTCATAAAATCCCTTCGTGGACGTGACCCCGACGCTGCGATGTACTGGCTTGCAAGAATGGTTCGCGCAGGGGAAGATCCGCATTTTATCTTCCGGCGGATGCTCATTTCTGCGTGCGAAGACACTGGACTTGCCGATCCGAATGCAGTTTCAATCGTTGAAAGCTGTGCCCAGGCATTTGACAGGGTCGGGCTTCCCGAAGGCCGCTATTTTCTGGCACACGCCGCACTCTACCTTTCGACCTGCCCGAAATCAAATTCGAGCATGGCGTTTTTTGATGCGCTTTCCAGCGTTGAAAAAGAAGACGCCGAAGTGCCGAATCATCTGAGGGATTCAAGCCGCGACTCTGAAGGTTTCGGGCATGGAACGGGCTATCTTTATCCGCATGCCTACCGCGACCACTGGGTTGCACAGCAGTATCTTCCGGGGGAACTCGTCGGCAGGGTTTTCTATTCGCCGACAGACCAGGGCTACGAAGCAAAAATCCGGGAAGAAGTCTTAAGCCGAAGGGAAATTCAGATTTCTGCTATCCTCGAAAAAATTCCGCAGGACAATCCTCAGAGCAACACTTCATGCGGAATGCATCCTCTGCCGCACTTTGCAAGCGATTTTGACAATCCGATCGGCGAATGGTGGATCAACAAGAATTTTGATAAAAACACGACGCAAAAAGGTGAAAACCTGACTTTTTCTCCGAAAGATGAACGGAAAGAAAGCGCACTCGACCGTGCAGACAAATCATGGCGGGCAAGGCTTGATTCAAACCGTGCTGAAATTTTAACGACCGTCCGCAACGCGATGATTCAGATTGCAGATTTGACGCGCCACACCCGTAGCCTTGTCTGGAACGCTGACGACGGACTTTTGCTGTGGGAAGTAAGCCGCAGAACTCCGGAAGGCGTTACGGCAGGCTTGTGTTCGACACAGCGCGGGCTTGAAATCTTGGAGCAGTACGGACGCACGCTCGACGACCTTGACCGCCCTCTTCTGATGAAAAGACCGGAAAGCATAGAAAATTACCTTACGGCGCAGGTTTTTGCAAAGATTCTGCAGGATTACAGCGACCGTGGAATGATTTTTGACAGAATCTTTTTCCGCGACCCGTTCAACTGTCAGGACAGCGTTGACGTTCTTGCCTACGCGCTTGAAGTTCTGCCGGAAGAACTGATTGCAGACGACATGCAGATTGTAATTTCGCAGAGGGCAGAAACTCTGGGAACTGATCTACAACCAGGTTCTAAACGAAAACACGCGTTCAGGTTTTGAAGGAATCTTAAAAAAGATGAAGGTAGCGGAAGAAGAATTTTTCGGAGACAGGGAAAATCCGCTGTTTGCATGGAACGAAAAATCAATCGAACAGAGTTTTAAGGACAAAAAATTTGAAGTAAAATCCGCCGGCAAGGTAATCACGGAAAAACGGCGGATAAGCGAAGCCGAAATAAACCGCTGGTTTGACAGCGAACACTCTTCCTACGGAAGCGCACTTGCAGAAGGCATGGGCAGCGAAGACCTGAACAAAGTCAAAAATCTTCTGATGGCAGCGAGGGAGAATCAGATTTTCAACTGGAACACAACAATTGAGTTTCTGACGGTTTGTGTAGTAAAATAGGCGCGACAGGAGAATTCAAAATGAATTTTATTTTCTTAGGACCACCGGGAGCCGGAAAAGGCACACTCGCAAAGGAAGCTGCAAAGGCTTATAACATTCCGCACATTTCAACAGGCGATATTTTCCGCGAAAACATCAAAAACGGAACTGAACTTGGCAAGAAAGCAAAGGCAATCATCGATGCAGGCGGACTCGTAAGTGATGAAATCACAATCGGCCTCGTAAAAGACAGACTTTCACAGCCGGACACAAAAAACGGCTACATTCTTGACGGTTTCCCGCGCACGATTCCACAGGCAGAAGCACTCGAAACATTCGCAAAAATCGACGCTGCAGTAAACTTTGACATTGCAGACGAAGCAGTAGTTGAACGCCTCGGCGGACGCGTATGCTGCAAAGACTGCGGACAGATGTACCACGTAAAGTTCAATCCTCCGAAAGTTGAAGGCAAATGCGACAAATGCGGCGGAGAACTCTACACCCGCGACGACGACAAGACAGAATCAATTCAGAACCGTCTGGTCGTTTACCGCAAGTCAACCGCTCCGCTCATCGACTTCTACAAGAACAAAGGCAACCTGGTAGACATAGACGCCCGCCCGGCTCCAGAAAAAGTTCTCGAAGAATTCAAGAGCAAGTTCTAAAAACGGTCAAAAGTTACAGCGGTAAGTTTTAAAAACTGTTTTTGTTTTTACGTTAATTGTCAAATATCCGGAGCCGAAGTTCTGGACACAAACGCATCTTGAGCTTGTCTCAACATGCGGCTTGTGGACAGGTTTTCGGCGGGAGGATATTTGATTTTTTATCATTGAAAAAAAAGTTGATTTTTGAAAAACTTAGACGCATGTCACTCAACTGTAATGAAATCAACTTAATCTTAACCGAACTTAATCTGGAAGGTTCCTTCATTCAGGAAATCGTCCAGCCTTCTTACGACAGCCTCGCGCTCTACACATACAAACCCGGCGTTCCGAAAACCGTCTTCATCTGCCTTGCAGGCGGAGAATGCAGAATCCACGAAGTCCACAGAAAAATCCCGAAAAACGAAAAACCGCTCCGCTTTAACGAAATGCTGCGCTCACGCATAAAAGGCGCAAAAATCACGCAATGCACGCAGCTCGGCAAAGAAAGAATCATAAAAATTTCAACTTACCGCGAAGGTCCTGTGTACGTAATGCCGGCAGCGCAGGAAAAATTTGCAAAAAAGAAAAAGATTGAAACAGAAGAAAACGGCGTCGAAGAACTCAACCTTTACATAAGACTCTGGTCCAACGCCGGAAATATTTTTCTGTGCAATAAAGAGAACGTAATCCTCGACAGTTTCTACCGCAGACCCGCAAAAGGCGAAATGACGGGCGAAACGCTGATTCTGCCGGAAGAAAGCATTTCAGAAAACGAAAAGGAAGAGGACGCAAAGTTTCCAATCCGCACGTTTGAAGATTTTTTACAGTCCGGCGCACAGAACACAGACGCACGCACACTTTCTTTCAACGAAAAAGTCGATCTTTTTTATTCGCAGAATGCCGCAAGAACTTCCCTCGAAAGCCTTCTGGAACAGGCGGAAAAATGGCACAACGCACACCGCTCAAGGCTTGAAGCGGCACTTGAAAAACTCGAACAGAAAAAAGATTCGTTTCTGCACGCAGAACAGTGGAAACACGAAGGCGACCTGATTCT
>CAVJKK010000199.1:0-3723 GCA_963649855.1 Anaerovoracaceae bacterium | reverse complement strand
CCGGCAGAAAAAGTTCTGCCCAGTGTTCGCGCACGTAGTTGAGCTGTTCCTGAATGTTGTCCGGAGCATATTTTACGGGTTCACGCAGAAAACTGATTAAATCGTTGGCGTACGAGCCGAAAAAAGGCAGGCTCTTAAAATAACTCTGCGCGATTTTCCATGATTCATAGTAAACGGGATTTTCTGCAAGACCTGATTCGTCAAAAAGAGGAATGAAAGGCTTGAACGCCGGATTTTCGTTGCACAGATGAAGCATAATCATTTCTTCGAGCGTCTGTTCGCGGTTTGTGCGTATGCGTCCGGTCTTGCGTTCCGTCAGCTCTGTATTCAGAAAGTCCTGGATTGAACATTCACCCCTGTAAACGCACACCGGCGGAAAAGCCTCACAGAACTGAACGAGCAATTCATCAACTTTTCCGCTGCCGAATTTTCGGTTCAATTCTGCAAGAAGGTCTGAAAATGCCGACGGAAACTTTCGTCTGCGGTAAGTGTAGCAGGCAAGGTGAAAAACTTCGTCCAGAAGTCCCATTGCGTTGAGCGTTCCCGCGCTTATCTGCGCCATGTTTCTTGATTTTAAGTATTCGTTGAACTTAACCTGAAAGGTACGCACCGCCGGAATGTCTGCAAGAATTACGTTTCCGGAAGAAGAATAGAGTGAGAGGTCAAAATTGCAGAAGTCGCGGATTTTTTTTGAAACGTGAAATTCGTTATAGGAAAAAGCCATAGGTGTCCTCACAGAAACTGACGCAAGAAATCTCGTTCAATTATATCACGAAAAGGACGGTTTTTTATTTTTATGTTTTAAAAATTTATGATTTTTTCTAGTTCCTGCACCAGCCCTGTTTCCAGTGCCATATGGGTTTTGCCAGTGCGTTGGAAAAAGGCTGTTTGCGTTCAAAGTCCGGCAGCCAGTCGGTGTCTGTCGTCAAATCCTGATAGAACAGAAAGTCAAAATCAAAAGCTTCTATCATGTCGCGCAGGTCGCCGTCTTCCGTTTCGTTTACAAGACGGTTTTCAATCGCGCTGAGTGCTTTTTCCCTCCGTTCTGTTTCGCTTTTTTCACCTTTAAATGGAACGGGCGTGTACTGGCTCATGAGCGAAATTACGGCTTTTTTGTCCGCGTTTTCCTTCAGCCACGAAAGAACTTCCACCGTTTCTTCAAACCTTCCCGGCAAAAACAGATGACGGATGATGACACCCTGCAGCATCTTCTGCTTTGTAACGCCGTTTTTTTCTATATTAATGAGCTTTAAAGGGTTGTGCTCAATCATCCACAGAAGTGCATTTTTCGCCGTTTCAGGATAATCTTCCGCCGCGCACAGCTGTTTTGCAAGGGAAGGACTGAGCGTCTTAAAATCCGGAAGATAAATCGTCACGAGCCCGTCGAGCATTTTCAGCATTTCAACGCTGTCATAGCCGGAACTGTTCCAGCACACGGGCAACGTACAGCCGCGTTTTTTTGCTTCTTCTATAAATAGTGCAAGTTTTGGAATATGATGGCTCGGCGTAACAAGGTTGATGTTTTCTGCCCCGGCACTCTGCAGCGCAAGACAGATTTCCGCAAATTCTTCCTTTGAAACCTCTTTTCCCATTCCATGCTGGCTTATCTGATAATTCTGGCAGAAAGCACACCTCAAATTGCAGCCCGTCAGAAAAATCGTACCGCTGCCGTTAAAAACCGTGATTAAAGGCTCTTCCCCAAAGTGAAGGCACGCAACCGAAACGCGGAGAGCGTCATCTTCCATGCAAAAGCCCGTTTTCCCGCTGGTTCTGTCGATTCCGCATTCACGGGGGCACTGACGGCATTCAGAATATAAGGCGTGTAAAAGTTTTTCGTCCATTTTTACAGTGCGCCGTTGTCTAAAATGATGCTCATCAGGTTCTGCAAAGAGTCTAAATCCATGTTTTCTGCTTCATCGTCACAGAAATCTTTCAGCGTTTCCCAGTCGTCCGCCGTAAAAATTGAATAGTCTTCGTCTCCATCACCGTCAAGAAAGTTTTGAAAAAGCGAAATCCTTGCAACATTTTCTTCTGAAGGTTCATTTTCAAGGTTTTCAGAGTCAAGTACGTATGAATTGAGCCAGTAGTCTGCCACGGAACGCGCCAGCTCCTGAACATTCCTGTTGTTGTTCGTAAAAAGTTCAGCAATCTGCCGGCAGACTTTTGTACCGTCGTATGCGCCGCCGTTTTCAGCCCGCACATGTTTTTTAATTCTCTGAATATCTGCCAAAAATTTTGAACTGTCTGACATTTTTTCCTCCAGCTTTACGCGCCCTTACACTTGCTGACGCACCGTCTTTCCAACAAAATATTATAGAAAACCGCGCATTAAACTTCAATAAAAACGGGAAACTGGTGTATAATGGCGGTATCTTTGGATATATCACAGAGTACGAAATCCAAATAAAATTCTTGACTTTGGGTATAAGGGAAGGTAAACTAGGAATATGGACTTGAGAACAGTATTAACACCAGACACTGTAGAGCTTCATCTGCAGGGTAAGACAAAAGAAGACATCATCGATGAGATGCTCGAAATTTTAATTAAAGCGGGAAAAGTTACTGATAAAGCAGCTGCCCGCGAATGTGTGCTTGACCGTGAACGCAAAATGTCAACAGGTATGAAGCACGGAATCGCAATTCCACACGGCAAGACAGACACAGTTTCTGATCTCGTTGCCTGCATCGGAATTTCAGATAATCCGGTAGATTTCGATTCATTGGATCAGGAACCATGCCATATCTTTATCATGACACTTTCACCAGTAAACAAGACTGGACCACACCTTCAGTTCCTGGCAGAAGTAAGCCTTCTGTTCAAGAGTGCCGACAAACGCCAGCAGATTCTTAACACCCAGGACAAAGCTGAAGTTATAAAAATCCTTACAGAATAGTAAATCTGTAAGCAGGGAGGCTCTTGACTGCAAGGTCAGGGGCTTTTTTTATTTCTGAAACCGTTTAGACAATCCGGCATTTTTTGATTTTATGCTTTTTAAGAAATCTACATAAAATACCGGATGAAAGATTTATTTTGTAAAAAAAATGTCAAACAGCCGTAGCCGGGGTTCTGACACGAACGCGTCTTGAGCTTGTCTCAATCACGCGGCTCGTGGCAGGTTCCCGGCGGGAGGCTGTTTGAAATGTGTTATCTGAATCAGATATTTGACTTTTGTTTTTATCGAGGAGTTTTTTATATGAAGTTTGAAAAATTATTTGAATCAAAAAATCACAGATTGTATAAAATCAGCGGAGAAGAAGTCACCGTAACCGCAAAAATGGCTTACCCCGTAAAATGGAGCGACGTAGAAGGCGTAGAAGAAGAATACAAGGAAGACTACCTTGCCCGCCTCCGCGACGACTTAAAAGCCCTCGAAGAAAAAGACGAATATGTATTCTTGGAGCCGGTTTACGACAAAGACGCAACGCCGGGACAGTTCAACAATGCAATGAAACACACTGCTCGCCGCGTAAAAGACTGCAAGAGCGTAATCGGTATGGCACTCCCGGAACAGGTAGCAGGCGATGCTGACGTCTTAAACGACTTCTTAGAAAAAATCACCGAAAAACACCCGCACTACGTATATTTTGCAAAAACTCCATGCACAGACGACGTGGTTTTGTATTAACTCTAATTTTGACTTTTTATAATAAATTCAAATAGCCTCTCACCGGGAACCTGCCACGAGCCGCGTGATTGAGACAAGCTCAAGACGCGTTCGTGTC
>CAVJKK010000198.1:0-3723 GCA_963649855.1 Anaerovoracaceae bacterium | reverse complement strand
CGCAGAGTTTTGATTTTGACGTTTTTGAATGTGATGAGGCTACGGCGGCGGCACGGCAAGCATTTGGGGTAAAATGTCTCTTTCCATGGCAGCGGCTCGTCATCAGCAATATTCTCGACTGTGCACGCTTCCTCAAAGACGGCGAATACGAAACAACGGAACTGAACGACGACACCTGTCGCGGCAGGCAGATTGTCCTTCTGCCGACCGGCGCGGGAAAGTCCCTGTGCTTTCTGACGCCAGCCCTTCTGCTCGACGGTCCCACTCTCGTCCTCTACCCTCTTCTCGCCCTGATGGCAGACCAGCAGCGCAGAATGGAAGAAGGCAGTCTCGGCTGTGTCGTCTTTAGGGGCGGCCAAAGTGCTGAAGAGCGGGAAGAAAATTTCAAACGGATAGAAAACGGTTCGGCACGGGTAATCCTTGCAAACCCGGAAGTCTTACAGAACAATGATTTGATAGAACGACTGAAAAACTGCAGAATCGCCCACATCGCAATCGACGAAGCCCACTGCGTCTGTGAATGGGGAGACACGTTCCGCCCGGCCTATCTCACGCTCGGAAAAATCATAAAGGCGCTGGGCGTAAAAGTCGTCACGGCGTTTACGGCTACGGCAAGTCCTCCGGTTCTCTCGCGGATAAAGGAAATCCTCTTTGACGGAGACGCGCATTTAATACAGAGCGCAGGCGACAGGGCAAACATTCACTACGAAGTGCATTACGCGCTTGCAAAGAAAAAAGAAGCGCTGAAGTGCTGCATCCAGTTCAAAAAACCGATGATTGTCTTCTGCTCAAGCAGACGGCGCACGGAAGACATGGCACGGCTTTTAACGAGCTATTTCGGCTCAGGCAGGGCAAAGTTCTATCACGCAGGAATGACGAAAGAAGAAAAACTTGCGGTGGAAAAATGGTTTTTCGACAGCAGTGACGGCATCCTCGCGGCAACGTGTGCTTACGGAATGGGAATGGACAAGAGCAATATCTACACCGTCATTCACCTTGACGCACCGGAACACCTTGAAAATTTCATACAGGAAGCAGGAAGGGCGGGAAGAAAGGGCGATAGCGTAAACTCAGTCTTAATCTGGAATCACCTGGACGAAATAAGATGGCGGCAGGCAAAGGAAGGTTCACGCGAAAAAGTGATGGGCGGACTTGCACACACAAAAGACTGCCGGCGTCAGTTCATGATGAGCTATCTGACCGGTGAAGAAGTCATATGTTCAGGCTGCGACATCTGCGACGCAAGACAGGCAGGGCTTACGGTTGACTACACTCCGCAGGACGAAGCGTTTGTTCTGGACTTCATAAAAAAACACAGACGTCTTTTTACGAAAGATGAACTCATAAACATTCTTGTCGGTAAATTCAACGAACGCGACAGGGACTTTTTTAAGGAAAATGTGTGGGAAGCGCGCGACGTTCAGGACATTCTGACGCAGCTGCTCGGAAGCAGAAAAATCGTGAGGCTCGGCGGATTATGGGAAGGACACATCGACATCGCACAAAAACAGAGTGCCGGCACTGCCGGAATGATAAAACACCTAGCCGGCGGAAAAACTATTCACCGGCTGCATCGTTTCCGGCTTCAGTGGCGTCGGCTGCGGCAGGCTGTGGAGTCGGCTGTACAGCGATTTTCTTAGACTTCTGTTTCGGCGGCTTTTTTCTGTAGTGGCTGATGTAGTCAATGAATTCAAACAGAACCATGCATGCAACAACGGCGATTATCACGTCCTTGTTTGAAAAAACTGCTTTTAACACCGGAAAAAGTTTAATCATACACAGATTATCGGCAGAAGGCAGGGAATCTTCAAGCAGAAAAAAAATGCGCACCATTGACCAACAAAGACTGCCTCACTAGAATTTGAGCCATGATTGGAATTGTAGATTACAACGCAGGCAACATAAAAAGCGTTGAACGTGCCTTAACTTCACTGAACGCACAGTTCATCATGTCAAAAAATCCGCGCGACCTTGAAAAGTGCGACAGGCTGATTGTCCCGGGAGTCGGCGAAGCAAAATACGCGATGGAACAGTTCGCTCTTACGGGGTTCGATTCCTTCATAAAAGACTGGGCAGCGTCAGAAAAACCGCTTTTAGGCATCTGCCTTGGAAGTCAGGTAGTCTTTGAACACTCGGAAGAAGGCGACGTTGACTGTCTCGGGCTCTTAAAGGGAGAAATCAGGCATTTTACGAGCGTCTGGAAAGATGAAGGCAAAACTCCCGGCTTGAAAGTTCCACAGATTGGCTGGAACGACCTGAACTTTTCCAACGGCGGCTCAAGGCTGCTTGACGGCGTAAAAGAACACTCTGACTTTTATTTTGTTCACTCGTACCTGATTCAGCCGGCGGATAAAACGGTCGTAAAGGCGTGGGTTGACTACGGAACGAAGGTGCCAGCCTGTGTTGAATATAAGAACATCACGGTCTTTCAGTGCCACCCGGAAAAATCCGGCAAATGCGGACTTCAGGTTCTTTCAAATTTCATCAACGGATAGTTTACGGAGGCAGACATGTTAAAAAAGAGGATTATCGTTTGTCTTGACGTAAAAGACGGACGCACAACAAAGGGCGTAAAGTTTCAGAACAACATAGACATCGGCGACCCGGTAGAGATGGCAAAGAAATACTATGAACAGGGCGTTGATGAACTCGTTTTCTACGACATAATGGCAAGCGCACGCGGCAGAGGTCCGATTCTTGACTTAATCAGCCGGGTTGCAGAACAGGTTTTCATTCCGTTCTGTGTCGGTGGCGGAATCGGCTCAATCGAAGACATCCGCTCAACAATCCTTGCGGGTGCAGAAAAAGTCAGCTTAAACAGTCAGGCGGTAAAGAATCCGGAACTCATCACACAGGGAGCGCGCATTTTCGGAAATCAGTGCATAGTTTTAGGAATGGACGCAGCGAGGGACGAAACCTGCCCGAGCGGCTACAGGGTTTACATAAACGGCGGACGCGTAAAGACAGACCTTGACGCGAGGGAATGGGCAGTCAAAGCCGTAAACTTAGGCGCAGGCGAAATCGTCTTGAACTCAATCGACGCCGACGGAATGAAAACCGGCTACGAAACAAACCTTACAAGAATGATTGCAGAAAGCGTAGGAGTACCCGTAATCGCCTCAGGCGGCGGCGGCACAAGCGAACATCTTGCAGAAGTCCTCACAAAAGGCAAGGCAGACGCCGCCTTAGTTGCCAGCATGGTTCACAGCATGGGCTACACCGTCAGCGGAATAAAAGCCGACCTGAACAGAATGGGCGTCCCGGTACGGGTGTAGATGGATATATGGTTAATTTTGAATTAACTTAATAAAGCAGTCCTCAACAGCTTTTAAAGTCTGTTCATATAAGATTCCTTTAACAAAAGGAGTTTTTGCTTTATATCTATTCCAATACTCATGCTGGAAATCATCTGATTTTAAACTTTCGATTACATTTTTATAATCAGCAAGAACTGTTTCTGATATAGATATTCTTTCAAGTAATCTTTCCAAGCAATAAGTTTGAAGGGCTGCCTGTGCCGTTATATTTGATTGCTTTGCCTTGTTTTTGATAATAGCCTTAAGCTGCATTGGATTTTTTGTAATCATACAAGAACCTCAATATAAGAGCGGACTTTATCTTCTACTTTGAAAATTTTTGCATACTGCATCAATAATGGCAGATTTTTTTCTGATTTTTTAACATATTCCTTAAAGGCGTATGTTACGACCTGAATATCAGTAT
>CAVJKK010000197.1:0-3737 GCA_963649855.1 Anaerovoracaceae bacterium | reverse complement strand
ATTATGACCCGCTGAAAGAGCAGATTATTGATTATGTCGGCGGAGTGCAGGACATCAGAAAAAAAATCCTTCGCCCCGTAATTCCGATGGACAGAATTTTTGAAGAAGATCCCGTCAGAATGCTCCGTGCTGTAAAATACAGTTCAACCTGCAGCTGTAAGATGAATTTTTCCCTCAAACGCAAAATCCGCAAGAGTGCACATCTTCTGCTGCCCGTAAGTCCGAGCCGTCTTACCGAAGAAATGCTCAAGATTTTAAATTCCGGACATGCTTATGACATTGTTACTGCCTGCCTGAAGACCGACCTCTACATGTACCTTCAGCCGAATGCAACAAGCATGATGTATCAGTCGAAGGAATTTGAAAAAAAATACATGCAGCATTTAGCCGAAATGGATGAACTTGTGCAGAAAGACAAGACGATAAGGCTGGGGCAGAAACTCGTATTTCTGATTACAGATTTCATCGATTCCCTTACGGACTGGAAAAAAGAAGTCCTGACAAAGAGCGCAACCGGTGAACTTTACGTAAAGACGTGGTCGCAGGTGCGTAACTTTGTCCTGCCGATAAATCCTCAGCGCACGGAACTTGAATATGCAATCCGCCTTGCCCTGAAAAATCTCGGAGTTGCGATAAAAATCCCGAAACGCGCCTTTAAGGAACGCCGTCCTGAAAAAACAGCGGCTGAAAGTGCTGCAACCGTTTCTGGCGCTGCTTTTTAAGCGGATTTTGAAGCCGGCATCAGGATATGATCAACGATGATTGAAATGTCTTCAATAAAGATGCCGGTGTCTTTTTCTATTGATTTGATTACGAAGTTCTTTAAGCTGTTGCTCAGTTCCGTAAGCGATTCTCCGAAAGGAACGTCTACCGTAATGAAGAATCTGTAGCCCGATTTGTCTGTCTTTATGTTCAGGTTTTTGAGGCGGATGATTTTGTTGAACTGACTGACTGCGCTGTACGCAAGGCGTGCAACATATGCCTGGGAAATATTTTTTCTTGATGTAACTGAAAATTTCGGGCGAACGACAGATTTTTCAAAAAGTTTTGCATTGACTGCAGGCTGGACTTTTTTTTCTTCATCCTTAAAAAAGTGTCTGAAGAATTTCCGCTTCGAAAGGCTTACCTTGATTTTTGAAACGAAAATCCTTGAATAGTTTCCCGCTTCCTTTACTTCGTAGGCACGAACCGGAATTACGTGTTTTCCTTCAATTTGTCGGCTGATTCTGGCGGCTTCAATCTGTTCGGGCGTGGCAATGTCTTCGATTTTTATATATTTCGACGGAATAGGAAGCTGAAGGCGCATGGCAATTTTATTCACCATTTTTTCGCTTGTTCCGAGAAGAAGGATTTTTTTCAGCTGTTTCTGCTGGATTGCACGTGCAACTCCGTCTCTGTGCTCCTTGTCATCAAAAAGTGCAGTGCGGACTGCTCCCATGTAACTGTCTTCGAGTTTTGCCGAACGTCCTGCAAGAATGTTGTCTTCGTAAATCAAAAGACCGTCGTCAATAATTGCCTTGATGTGATATTTCTGCGCGACGAGTTTTGCCCTGAAACTTTTTCCCGTTCCGGAAGGACCGTAAAATGCGAAAACCTGAATTCCTTTTTGATTTAAACCGAATAAATCCCTCAAACTCATGGTTCAGATTATAATTCGTCCGGCCATTTTATCAAGGCAGTTTTTAAAATTGAAACAAAGTTTTCTCCCGGTTTGCAGACGATTTTCCGTGGAATGTTGAGGCTGTTTTCCGGCAGTTCAAGCGAATATGCGTGAAGAAATAGCTGCTGACTTTCATTTATTTTTTTTGCGCCGTATGCCGTATCGCCTGAAAGCGGATGTCCGTGTGCTGCGCTTGTTGCCCTGATCTGATGCGTTCTTCCCGTGTGGATTATGAATTTTACGAGCGTTATATTTTGTCCTTTGTACAGTCCGTATCCGAGTGGAATTGCTTCCGTAAGCGTTTCCTTTGATTTTTCTTCCGATGAGTTTACACTGACCGTGTGAAAGGCTGATTTTCTGTCATCATTTTTTGAAATTTTATCAGTCCAGATTTCTTTTTTTTCAAGTCTGCCTTCAACTATTGCAAGATAGGTTTTTACGATTTTGTGTTCTTGTATGATTTTTGAAAACCACTGCGCTCCACGTAAACTCTGGCTGAATGCAATCAGACCCGTTGTCTGGCGGTCAAGGCGATGAAGGGGACCTGTCTTAAAGGCAAGGCTTTTTTCTGTTTTTTGAGAAGCCTGAAAATCAAAATCTTCCTGAACGAGAACATTCAGTGCCGTGTCAGAAGCGGACGATTTCTGTACGTTCATGTCGTACGACTTGTTTATGAAAATGATGTCCGGCGTCCTTAAGATTACGAGTTTTTTGTCTAGAGGGCGCAATGCGGATTTTTGTGCTGTTTCAGAAGTCAGAAGATTTTTGTTTTCTGCACAGACAAGAAAATCCGCTGCCGAAATGTCGTCTCCTGCGGAAATGCGGTATTCTCCTTTCTGCTTTTTTCCGTTTACTTTTATGAGGCCGCTTCTCAAAGCCTTGTACAGTCCTGAAAGATTTTCTTCCGCTAGAATTGTCCTTGCAATCCTGTCGAGCCTTCTTCCTTCATCGTTTTTTCCTGCAGCAAAATGAACAAAATTCATAGTGCTAATATATCACAAGTCTAGACAAAAAAGCGCATACGAATAAAATATTGCGTATGTTTAAAGTTTTATGGGGACAAATTTCTTCTCTCATTTCTTCACCAACGTTTTTAGCCTGTGTTTTCAGCTGGTTTTTAGCCCAGTTCCTGAAAACCCTCATAAAGCTTTTCGGGGGAAAGGTTCACAGCGTAAAGGAACTTGTTGAACTTTTAATCTGGCGTACCGGCGGAATGCCGTCGAGTCACAGCGCCCTGGTTGCCTGTCTTTGTACCTGTGTCGGAATAAAATCCGGCATAGATTCTGACGTTTTTGTTCTTTCATTCTGCTTTTTTATGGTTACAGTCCGCGATGCAGTCGGAGTCCGCCGTGCAAACGGAATTCAGGCTAACATGATCAACAGAATCGGAAATCTCCTGAAAGATCAGGGACTGGTTCAGGAATATAAAAATCTTAAGGAAGTTCAGGGACACACCCCGATGGAAGTAATTGTAGGTTCTATTCTCGGCTTTTTTGTCGGCATCGGATTTCTTGTTTTATAGACTGCAATGAAATATTCTTCAAAAATAATAATTCCCGCTTTAATTTTTTTTATTTCTGTTTTTACGATAATTGCCCTTCACACTGTTCCTGAAAGCCAGTTGTGGAAAGGCTACAAGACTCTCTACGTAAAATCCGAAAAACTTTCTGATGAAAATATTTTTTCAATCCTTCAGAAAGACGGCTGTGAAGATGTCGTAAGCCGCGTAAATCAGAAACTTCCGGTGTTTTCAAGAATGGCGCCGGTTCAGGTTCAGAAAAAAGGTTCTTATCTGTACGAACGGAACGGATTTTTTACTGACCGCTCTAAAGCGTTTTCGGTTTTCTATGTTCCCGACAGATATTCGCAGAATTTAAAAAGGGCGGTTTCTGAAATCAACGGCTATCAGCAGACGCTTGCTGCAACGGATTCCGGCTCTGTTTTTCCGTGGATCTGTCCTTTTGTTGTCTTTATTTTTTGTGGCGTGCTTTTTTATTTTTCACGAAAAAGGGCGGAGTTTATTCTGGTTTCAATTCCTCTTCTTCTGCTTGCGCTCTGCCGTCCGTGGTATACCGTC
>CAVJKK010000196.1:0-3738 GCA_963649855.1 Anaerovoracaceae bacterium | reverse complement strand
GATTCAAACTTCCGCGGACTTGGAAAATCAATCAGCGCAAGTTCAACGATTGCAACGGATGAACAGTCGATTTCCCTGAGTTACGGCGAAAACTGGCTTTTCGGGCTGCCGATTTCTTCATCAATCAGCACAAGTTTTTCTCATTCAACAAATTCCGCCCTCATGCTTGAATACGATCCTGTTGACGGATTTGATGATGACAACTACTACATGGACTATGAACGCTGGGTATGGAGTCTCGGTGTTTCACTCGGAAGAAGATGGACTCCGAACTGGGCGATTCTTTCCCTTTCCGCAGGTATCAGCGGAAGCCTCATCAACAACGTTTACGAAGAACAGTTCATTCCTGTTGATTCAACAATCAGCGATTATTCCAACGAATGGGGATTCCAGAATTCCCTGTGGTCTGCCTTTTCAATTGACGACCGCGACGTAAACTACGATCCTTCAAAAGGCTGGTTTGCAAGCCAGAGACTTACCTGGTACGGTCTTACTCCGATTGAAACGGAATTCTTCCTGCGTTCAGATACAAAACTTGAAAAATACTTTACGCTGTTCAACCTTCCGATTACAGAATCGTGGAACTGGAAGATGGTATTTGCAGCATATTCTGGTCTGAGCCTCGAATTCCCGACGCCGGATTCCGGAATCGGAAATACGAGTAAACTTTACATTGACGGTATGTTTAATGCGCGCGGATGGACGAGCATTTACAACAAGCACCGCGGACGCGCTCTCTGGAGCAATATCTTAGAGCTCCGCATGCCGGTTGTTCCGGGGGTTCTTGCAATCGACTGGTTCGGTGATGCAGCGGCAATTAAAGAAAGTCCTTACGAAATGTTCAACAATCTGTCCGTTACTGACTTTTACTTCAGTACGGGACCGGGACTCCGCTTTTCAATTCCGCAGTTCCCGCTGCGCCTGCTTTTTGCCAACACGTTCAAGATGGACAAAGATTACAACATAGAATGGGACAACAAATGGAAGTTCGTCCTGTCATTTAATATTACGAACAAATAGTTAAAATTCCGGCGTTTTAAAATGCCGGAGCGTTTGTGTTTTGGAGATAATATGAAAAAAATCGTTCTTTTTCTGAGCCTTTTGCTTCTTGCCGTTTCTGGAAGTTTTGCACAGCAGATTACGCGTTTCGGCGTTGTGGACACAGCCCGCGTCTATCAGGCTTATTTCAGGAATTCTGCGCCGGTTCGTAACTATGAGTCAAAAAAAGCAGAATTTCAGAATGAAATCAACAAAAGAACTGAAGAAATCCAGAATCTCAAGAATCAGAAAGTTGAAGCACAGAAATCCAGTAACACTGCAACCGTAAACCGCCTTGATTCTGACATCACGAAAAAAACGGATCTCCTTACGGAATATACAAATGCAAAGAATGTAGAACTCGAATCTCTCAAGAAGAATTTACAGAATTCCGATTCATTCTATAAAAAACTTTACGGCGTACTTGAAAAAGTTGCGGAAAATGAAGGTTTTTCTATGATTATGAGCCTTCAGCAGGCAAATGCGATTTTGTGGTACAGCCCTTCTGTCGACATTACGGAAAAAGTCATTGCTGAACTTGGAATCTAGAAAAAAAATGCCGAGAGTAAAAGATAAAGTTGTAGCCGGCACAATTCAAAAACGTTCAGAAGGCACTGAATTGACACCGCTCATGGTTCAGTACCAGAGCATAAAAGATGAATATCAGAATGAAGTTCTGTTTTTCCGTCTCGGTGACTTTTATGAAATGTTCAACGAAGATGCGGTGGAAGTAAGCCGTCTTTTAAATCTTACGCTTACGCACCGTGCAAATCAGCCGATGTGCGGAATTCCCTATCACGCGGCAAAAATCTATATTGCGCGCCTTCTGCGTCTCGGTAAAAAAATCGCCATCTGCGAACAGGTCGGTGAAATCGGCAAGGGAAAGGCAATTACAGAGCGCAAGGTAATTGAAGTCATTACGCCGGGAACGGCACTTGAAAGTGAATATCTTGAAGGCGGGGCGAACAATTACCTTGCAAGCTGTGTCGTTAAAAAAAATCAGGCTGGATTTGCTTACATCGATGTAACGACTGCTGATTTTTATGCTACGAGCTGGGACTTAAAGAACATGGCGGACAGTTTTTCAAAGGAACTTGGCCGTTCAAATCCGCGCGAGCTTCTTCTGCCTGAAAATCTCCGTGATGACAAAATTGTTTCCGAAATCCTTGAGCAGAATCCTCGTATTGCCGTTTCTTACTATCCTGAGTGGAATTTTGACAATGCGCTTTCGTACAAACGGCTCACAAAACAGTTCAACACGCAGAATCTCCGCTCTTTTAATCTGACGGAAGACAGCGTTGAAGTTGGACCTGCAGGTTTTCTCCTCGACTATCTTACGAAGAATGTTTCTACAAATGCTCCGCACGTAAGCGGAATAAAGGTTTACAAGGATTATGAATATGTCGTGATGGACGATTCTTCCCGCCGTAACCTTGAAATTACGGAAAATCTGCGCGACGGAACCTGTCAGTATTCGCTTTTAGAGTGTGTTGCCCACACTCAGACTGCGATGGGAAAGCGTCTCCTCGTCAATTTTTTGAATTATCCGCTGACGGATTCCAGAAAAATCTATGCAAGACAGGAACACGTTGCGCTTTTTGTAAACAACCGCGAACTCATGGAGTCTGTGCGTGAAGCGTTCAGTTCTGTTCTGGACATTGAACGTCTTGCCGGGCGGATTGCAATGGAAAGAGCGCATGCAAAGGATTTACAGGCCTTAAAGGCAAGTCTCTACGCGTGGCTCAAAGTCCGGGTTCTAATCGAAAAATATGATTTTTCAACTTCACCGGCAGACGAAGCAAAAAAGATAATTCAGCTCATTGAAAGTGCAATTTTAGATGACCCTTCAACCCTGCTCACGGAAGGAAGGCTCATAAAAGACGGCTGGTCAAAGGAACTCGACCACTGGCGCGATATTCAGAATAATTTCAATAAAATCCTTGAAGAATACGCGGAAGAAGAAAAACAGAAAACCGGAATTACAAACCTGCGCATAAAAAACAACAATAATGCGGGATATTACATCGAAATTACGAAAGGCAAACTGCAGCAGGTGCCGGAACATTTCATAATGCGCCGTTCCATGCTCAACGCTGACCGTTACACGACTGCGCGCCTGCAGGAACTTGAACACGAATTGAACGAGGCGGCTACAAAAATCATTGAACTCGAACGCGATCTCTTTATTGAAGTCCGTTCCCAGATTGCAACCCTTGTGCCGTATCTTCTGCAGACTTCGCACGAAATTGCGTATACTGATGTGAGTGCCGCCCTTGCGTATTCTGCGCTTCTTCATAACTGGGTGCGCCCGGTTGTTGATGATTCAAGCGTATTTGAAGTGAAGAATGCGCGTCATCCTGTGGTTGAATTTCATCTTCCAGCAGGTGAGTTTGTTCCGAATGACCTTTCAATCTGTTCTCCGGCGGATTTTGGTGAAAATTGTTCTACTTCCTTTGCCCTGATTACGGGGCCGAACATGGCGGGTAAATCGACCTATTTGAGGCAGAATGCGCTGATTGCACTTCTGGCGCAGACGGGTTCTTTTGTTCCTGCGGAAAGTGCGCACATCGGCGTCGTGGACAGAATTTTCTGCCGTGTTGGTGCAAGCGATAATCTTGCGCGCGGGGAGTCAACTTTTCTGGTAGAAATGACGGAAACGGCAAATATCCTTCGTTCTGCTACTCAGAAATCCCTCGTAAT
>CAVJKK010000195.1:0-3775 GCA_963649855.1 Anaerovoracaceae bacterium | reverse complement strand
ACGAACGCGTCTTGAGCTTTGCTCAACCACGCGGCTCGTGGCAGGTTCCCGGCGAGAGGCTATTTGAAGTTATTGTAAAAACTTGAAGTTTAAACTGTGCGTATTTTTCTTCACTCCACGAACACCCGCGGGACTCTTTTTGAAATGCCGCAGGTTATTTCGTAGGTGATTGTTCCCGTTGCGTCGGCTATCTGCTGGGCGCTCTGAAGGGCGCCGCTTTCTTCCGGGCCGAAAATTACGGCTTCGTCGTAGCGTTTTACGTCCGTGTCTTCGCCTAAGTCAATCATGCACTGATCCATGCAGATTCTTCCGCAGACTGGATAATTTTTTCCGTTTATTGCGACGAAAAGGCGGTGATTTCCCTCGTTGAACCTTCTGAAAAGTCCGTCAGCGTAGCCGACCGGCAGGACTCCAATTTTTGTCTTTTTTTCGGATTTCCACAGCCTTCCGTACGAAACTGATTTTTCTTTTTCAAACTCGCGGATTGCAACGACTTTTGTGACGAGTTCCATTACGGGCTTTAAGAAGACTTTTTCTCCGCGCCCTTCAAAATATTTTCTGTCAGTTTCTCCGGGATAGTAACCGTACGCAATGATTCCGGGTCGGCACATGTCAAGGTGCATTTCAGGGTGAGTGAGCGTGAGGGCAGAATTTGAGCAGTGGCGGATTCCGGGGTCGATGCCCTCTTTCTTTACGTTTTCAACCGCCTCCAGAAAAAGCGCGAACTGTTTTTTTGTGTATTCAATGTTTTCAGGAAGGACGCTGTCGGCAACCGCAAAGTGTGTGCAGATTCCGCCCATCTTTAAGACGCCGGTTTCTGTAATCATTTTTGCGACCTTGCCCGCCTCCTGCGGCAGGCAGCCGATTCTTCCCATTCCCGTATCGACGGCAAGATGAACGCAGAAGTCTTTTTTACCGAGTTTTTCTGCAGCCGCGGAAACAAAACCGATGTATTCACGGTCGAAAACCAGCGGAGTAAGGGTGTTTTCTACGACGGTTTCCATTTCTTCTTCCTGGCACAGGCTTAAGACGAGGATGTTTGCAGTAATTCCCGCCCGGCGCAGTTCCACGCCCTCACTAACCGCCGCCACCGCAAGGAATTCAACCCCGCAGTCAACGGCAGCCTTCGCACATTCAACAGCGCCGTGCCCGTAGGAATCAGCCTTAACGGCAACACACATTTTAGCGCCCGGCGCCATCTTAGAACGGATATATCTTAAATTGAACTTGAAATTTTCAACATGAATCTTAGCAAAAGTAGGTCTCATAGCCCGTAAATGATAGATTTTTGACTCTTTTTAAGCAATATGAAGGGGAAGCGGGAGTTGCGTACATATTGAGATAAACTCACCTTTTAAATATAATGTTAGAAGTTAGGGCTGTCAGAAAAGTGATGTCATGCTGAATTTATTAGCCTTCGGCAGCTTCGCGCAGCGTCTATGCTGTGCAGCGCGAACAGAACTTACCGGACAGCCCGACAAAAAAATCAATGTTAAACAAAAAAAATCTGAGGAAATAATGAAAAAATCAGCCGTTATAAATTCCATCATCGCGTCAGCAGTCGTAATTTTTGCTTCAGCGTGTGCTTCTGTGCCTTCTGAAAATCCGTCTTCCGTTCCTTCTCAGGAAGAAACCGCCCAGACTAAAACTTCTACAGGTCCGCGTAAATTAAATGTTGTAAACTCTTCTGCTTCCCAGAAACATGAAGATTCGGCAGAAGCGCTTTATGCAAAGAAAATCGAAGGCATCACGCTTTCCGTCGAATCCATGCCAGAGGAAACTACCGCAAAAAAAGCATTTGCTTCGCCTTTTGTTTTCAAGGCTGCAAGACAGAACGGTTCACCGGTGGAAGGTCTTGAACTTTCCGTTTCCTACCCTGAAACAAAAATCAACGGAACTGTTTCTTTCGGACTTGCCGCACTGACAACAAACGCTTCTGGAACCGTCACTTTCATTCCGGCAACGCCTTCGTATGCCTTTGATTCTGTCGTAAGCGCATACATTTCAGGAGACGTTACAAACGAAAAAATCGCAGAACTCGCTTCAAAAAGTTCAGTTTCTGCCGCATACAAAGTAAAAACCGATAAAATGAATGCCGGCGGAACGATTTCTCTCCTCGACTTCAATTCTGCGGGAAAACCCATCACAAATAACTCTGTTTCTTCTTCAAACCTTCTGATGGCTCTCATGCGTTCGGGCTTTAAACGGGTCGGAAATGCAGACTTTGCACAGGCGATTTTATCTGAAGACAGGGAAACGGTTTACAAGGCTGCAAAATCACTTCTCGGCGCAGCTTCTGCGTATCTGGTTTACGGAACCGTAAAATATGCTTCTCCGGTTGAAAAGACTCCAGACGGCAGATACACGCTTACGATTGACTCAAAAGTTACCTGTCTTGACATGAAAAACGGTTCAGTTCTCATGGAAACAGAGGAAACTGTTACAGTAACGGAAGACAAGGACTGGAACTGCATTCAGAGTGCTAGAAAGGAACTTGCAGAAAGACTTGCAGAAAAAATCACCTACGGACTTTAATTTTCAGAAAATAAAGAGGATACAAAAATGATTTACACAGACACAAGAGACAGATCAGTAAAGACAGATTTCAGGACGGCTGTTGTCAGCGGAATGAACGAAAAAACCGGCGGACTTTACATTCCCGTAGAATTTCCGAAACTCGATAAATCATTTCTGAATAAAGATCCCGAGTCAAACCTGCGCGAAATTGCCTTTGAAATGGCTAAACCTTACGTAAAAGGCGAAATCCCGGATTCAGATTTAGAGAACCTCATCAACGATGCCTATCCTTTTCCTGCAAAAGTTTCAGGGCTTGATCCTAATTCTTACGTGCTTGAACTTTTCCACGGTCCGACCTGCGCCTTCAAGGATTTCGGTGCACGCTTCATGGCACGCGTAATGTCTTATTTCAACAAAGACGAAGACAAAACGCTTCACATCCTCGTTGCAACGTCCGGGGATACGGGTTCTGCCGTCGGAAGTGCTTTCCACAACGTGCCGGGACTCGACGTTACAATCCTCTACCCGGAAGGAAAAATCTCTCCGCTTCAGGAAAAGCAGCTTTCAACTTTTGACGGAAATGTCCGCGCATTAAAGGTAAAAGGCACGTTCGATGACTGTCAGAAACTCGTAAAGACAGCATTTACGGACAACGACCTCCGCGCCTCTCTCCGCCTTTCATCAGCAAATTCAATCAACATCAGCCGCCTTTTACCGCAGAGTTTTTATTACATGTATTCGGCTCTCTATGTAAGAAACAGAGCCTGGCAGTACAACAAGATTGAAAATCCTTCAATCATCATGGTTGTTCCGAGCGGAAACTTCGGAAACCTTACTTCAGGACTGATTGCCCGCGAAATGGGTGCTCCGATTACCGGTTTTGTTGCCGCAACGAACACAAACCGCACGATTCCAGACTGGATTGCAACGGGAAGCTACAATGCGCGCCCTTCAGTTGCAACGTACGCAAATGCAATGGACGTAGGAGCACCGAGCAACTACGAAAGAATTGCTGCGATGTATTCTCTTGAACAGGTTCGCCATCTGTTTGCTTCTTACTGGCTTGATGATGAAGGAATCATGGCTTCAATCAAAGACTGTCACACAAAAACAGGTTACACGATTGACCCTCACGGAGCAGTCGGCTGGAAGGCATGGAGCGACATAAAGTCCGGCGCAATGGCAGCCCTCGTTGCAGGCACAAAAAACGATTACACAAAGCCGGGACTCACGCCGAACATTCCTGACTGGGCAGAGG
>CAVJKK010000194.1:0-3832 GCA_963649855.1 Anaerovoracaceae bacterium | reverse complement strand
TCATAATCTTCATCATAAAAATTATTAACAGTCAATGTAAATTCTTTTGTTTCAGTTTCATTCTCAACGCTTGCTTCATTGGCACTGTCGCTCATATTGCATCCTCCAAGAATTATAGCAAACAACAGCAGCCAAATCTTTTTCATAAAACGTTCTCCTAAAATCAAAGTAAGCAAATTATAAGACGGTTTGAAAAAAATGCAAAGACTTTTTCCGCCCTCCTCATTAAACAATCGAACTCAAATGTTTTATTGTTTACCTATGAACTTTGAACTTTCTTTTGAAGAATACAGTCTGTTAAGGCGGCTTATTATGCAGTTGCCTGCCAACTATGGCAAAGTAATTTTAGCAATTTTCTTTATTTTTGCCATATTGTTAGAAAATTAAAATTCTAAAAGACTTTTTCCGCCCCTACCCGCGCGAGTGTTTTGAGTTTACTATGTCGTCGAGTTCTACGGCTTCTTTGCGTTTGTTTTCCAGTGACCATTCGTTCTGGCGGCTTTCCTTCAGTTTTTCGAGGGCTTTTACCTTTAGCATGACCTGCTTCATCTGTTCGCGCTTCTGCTCGGTTTCGAGGTGCGCCTGTGTCAGTTCTTTTAAAAGTGACTCTTTGCGCTGGTCTAAAAGTGCAAGGTAATTGTTCAGATTATAGAGTTCTAGTGCATTCTGTATGCCGTCGCCTGTTTTTACGGTTTTTACGCGCTGCTGTGCGACCATGTCGAGCGTGTTCTGAAGCTGTGCTTCTTTTGAAACGGCTTTTCCAAGTTCTGTCTGTGCCTGTTTTTCTTCAAACTTCCGCAGATTCAGGATTTTCTGCATGTTAAAGACAAACTTTTTCATAAAGCGCTACCGCTGTGTTTTTTCAAATGCACGGGAGAGTTTTGCAAGGCTTTCGTCTGTTTTTAATGGTGAGTTTTCTGTTGAACTTTCATTCGATTCTGTCACGTCATCAACTTTTCGCTCGTGAACAAGTTCCGCCGTTGACTTTTTGCCCTGTCCCGCGTCTTCATCGCTTTCGTCTTCCGGGATTTCAATTCCAGCAACTGCCCCGAGGATTTTCAGCGTGTTTTCAATCGTGCAGTGGTCGGTTTTTGACTGCGTTAAAAGTTCTTCGATTGCAGGATGTTTGTCGATGGCTTCATCAATTTCAGGATTGTTGCCTTTCGCGTAAACGCCCGCATTTATCATGTCCTTGTTTTCTTCATAGATTGAAATGAGGCGGCTCACCTTGTTTACGGCTTTCTGAGTTTCAGGGCCGGTAACGTCGTCCCACAGACGGCTGATTGACGTCGTAATGTCGATTGCAGGAAAATGGCGTTCCTTGAAGAGTTTCTTGCTCAGAACGATATGACCGTCAAGAGTTCCGCGGACTTTATCGCTTACAGGCTCGTTCAGGTCGTCGCCGTCAACTAAAACTGTGTAAAATGCCGTAATCGAACCTTTGTCATTCGTTCCCGTACGCTCGAGGAGTTTTGGGAGCATGTCCCATACGCTCGCAGGATAGCCGCTCTGCGTTGGAGGTTCGCCGTTTGCTGTTCCGATTTCGCGCTGTGCATGACAGAATCGCGTAACGCTGTCCATCATGAGCATTACGTCCTTGCCCTGATCCCGGAAATATTCTGCGATTGCAGTGGTCGTATAAGCCGCCCTCAGTCTTGCGATTGAACTCTGGTCTCCCGTTGCAACGACAACGACAGAACGCTTCATGCCGTCAGGACCTAAATCGTGTTCAATAAAGTCCATCACTTCGCGGCCACGTTCACCAATCAGACCGATTACGTTTATGTCCGCATTCGTGTTCCGCGCAATCATCGAAAGCAGGGTTGATTTTCCGACGCCTGAACCTGCAAAAATACCGATGCGCTGACCTTTTCCGCACGTCAAAAGTGAATCAATGGCACGAACGCCGGTTACGATGCGGCGGTTGATGTCTTTTCTTGTGTAAGGATTGGGAGCAGGAGCAATTGCCGGGTAAAAATCATCATTCTGGAGGGGACCTTTGTTGTCGTAAGGTCTGCCAAGTGCATCAATCACGCGCCCTAAAAGTTTGTTTCCGACAGGAACGCGCAGTTCCCTTCCGCTTGCAACGACTTCGCTGCCTGCCATGATGCCTTTCGTATCGCCGTAAGCCATGAGGTTTACTGAATTATCTTCCTTATTGAAGCCGACAACTTCCGCCGTCAGAGTGCTTCCGTCCGCATTCTTTATGGTGCACAGTTCGCCGATTTTTGAGTAAGGTCCCGTGCTGCGAATCATGAGACCTTTTATTGCAGAAACATAGCCTTTGTACAGGATTGTTTCCGTCTCTAAAACTGTCCTCACATATTTCTGAAAAAATTGCTCCATCCTTCCACCCCAAAGCGACCTGCACTAATTTGATTTCTGGACAGTTTTCAGCGGAGAAAGCTCAAGGATTTTTGTTTCCAGTTCAGAGAGCTGGCTTGCAACCCTTGCATCGATTGAACCAAAGTCAGTTTCAACGATACATCCGCCCTTATCAACGGAACTGTCTTCAACAACGGTAATTCCTTCAACGCCTTCAACCTGCGCCGTAAATTCCTGGCTGTGCTCTGTGATGAGTTTTACGTCTTCCATGTTTACGCGGATTGTGACAGTTCCCCTCGTCTTTACTTTTTTGAGTGCGGAAAGAACGTTCGCCATTACGACCTGTTTCTGATTTTCCGACATGATTTTTACGACTTTTTTGGAAATCAAAAGCACGAGCTGGACAATCTGCTCTTCCGTTTCGTTTAAAATTTCTTCGCGGCGGCTCATCACGGTTTCTAAAATCTTGTGAGTCCGTTCAATTAAGCGCGTAACTTCCGCCTTTCCGCTGTTATAGCCTTCTTCAAGCCCGGATTTATAGCCTTCGTCGTAACCGTTTTTCTTTAAATCTTCCTTTTCAATCTGAGCTTTTGCTGCAACGTCATCTGCCTGAACTTTTGCTTCGCTTACAATTTTCTGCGCTTCAGTTTCTGCTTCTGCCTTTATCGTCTGCGCTTCATTGGTCTGGCGCTGAACTTCTTCAAAAGCAGCCGTCTTTGCGTCTTCGATTATTTTATCAGCCTGAGCCTGAGCGTCTATGAGCATCTGCTGTTTTTCGTTTTCCCAGTCCGCCTTGAATTTTTCCGCTTCACGCCTTAAATCGTCAGCAGTAGGTCCCGTGTATTCAGGCACTTCTTCAACTTCAACTTCTTCAACAGGCTCTTCAAAAGTATGAACAAGCCCAAGTTTGAATTCCCCGCTTTTTGTTTTTACTTCACCTGGTTGAAATAAGTTTTTATTCATTTTTTGTCCTTTTTATAAATACGGCTGCTTCTATTTTATACGACAAGTTCGTCTTCGCCGGAACGAGCAATGACGATTTCGCCGCCATCTTCGAGACGTCTGATCGTAGAAACAATCTTCTGCTGGGCTTCTTCTACGTCCTTTAAGCGAACCGGTCCCATGAATTCCATGTCTTCCTTTAACATGCTTGCAGCACGTTTTGACATATTGCGGAAAATCTTGTCCTGAACTTCCGTATCGACAGACTTGAGGGCTTTTGCAAGTTCCTGAGTGTCGACTTCGCGCAGAACTTTCTGAATTGCACGGTCGTCGAGCATGACGATATCTTCGAATACGAACATTCGCTTTTTGATTTCTTCTGCAAGGTCCGGGTCGTCTTCTTCGAGGGATTCGATAATCTGTTTTTCAGAAGAACGGTCAACAAGGTTGAGGATTTCAACGATGGATTCAACACCACCGGCAGCAGTGTAGTCTTCGCTGGAAAGCGTTGAAAGTTTCTTTTCAAGTACGCGTTCAACTTCGCGCAGAACGTCCGGAGAAGTAC
>CAVJKK010000193.1:0-3843 GCA_963649855.1 Anaerovoracaceae bacterium | reverse complement strand
GATTCCGCATTAAACGATCCCGCAACCCTTCCCAAGCCCATCTTACAGAAGCTTATCGACAAGGCTGTTTCAGATAAGGTTTGGTCTGATGCAGACATTGCTATTTATGAAGAGAAGAAGTCGAATATGAATTTCTTATTCAACTTCTTATCACAGGAAGCAAAGACCGCACTTGCAGGTCTTGCAATGGCTGACAAGGCAAACATTATGGCAGACAAGATTTTCTCAGGCCTTGTAGAGGGACGTATTTCCAAGCAGGTTAAGGAAATCAGCCTTCTTGATCAGGTATACGTAAAGGCTGAGGACGGCAAGCAGACGGTTGCAAAGTATCTTGAGTCTGTAAACAAGAGCCTTGTAATTTCCAAGTTCGTTCGTTTCGAAGTAGGCGAAGGTATGGAAAAGAGGACTGACGACTTCGCAGCAGAGGTTGCAGCTCAGGCCGGTTTATAAAAATGATTTGATTAAAGGGCGGTCTTTAAAAAAGGACCGCCCTTAATTTGTTATATAGGAAATTGCTGCGCGTGAGAGTTTCGCAAGCGAAACTCTTTTATTATGTATATCGGATTGTCTGACGGCAGGAAACATTTCAATCCGAATTTTTTAAAGGAATTTTTATGAACAATAAAAGTGCTTTTTTAAAGGGAGCAAGGGACGGAGTGCCGATTGGACTCGGTTATTTTGCGGTTTCTTTTTCCCTTGGTATAATTGCAAAAAAGGCGGGGCTGAATATTTTCGAAGGCTTTATTTCAAGCTTTTTGACACGCGCTTCCGCGGGTGAATACGCCGTGTATGCCCTTATGGCGGCCGGTACAACAGGAATTGAAATATTTGTCATATCCCTGATTACAAATGCAAGATATTTGCTTATGAACTGCGCTTTAAGCCAAAAATTTGACGAAAAGACGGGGCTTTTTAAAAGAATTCTTGTCGGGTGCTGTTGTACCGATGAGGTCTTCGGAATTTCGATAGCCTATCCCGGAAAGCTAAATCCAAGCTACACCTACGGAGCAATGCTTGTGGCGGCTCCCCTTTGGGCACTTGGCACAAGCCTCGGAATTGTTGCTGGATCCGCACTCCCGGACAGGCTTGTTTCGGCGCTCAGCGTAGCCTTGTACGGAATGTTCTTGGCCATCATAATTCCGCCCGCAAAGAAGGACAGAGCGGTCATGATTGCAATTATCGTAAGCTTTATCTTAAGCTTTCTTTTTACATTCGGCTGTGAAAATGTTTCTTTTCTGAGCGGAATATCAAAAGGGACGAGGACGATAATTCTTACCGTCGGAATTTCCGCCGTCTGCGCCCTTTTGGCGCCAAGAGCCGACGCATATAAGGAGGCTTAGAGATGAACGATACGATTAGAACCTGTTTTTTCATAGCGATAATGGTATTGACCACAAATTTCGTAAGGGTTTTACCGCTTACGCTTATTAGAAAGCCGATTACAAATACGTTTATCAAAAGCTTTCTTTACTATGTGCCGTATGTAACGCTTTCGGTCATGACCTTTCCGGCAATTTTGAATGCAACCGGCAGTCCGCTTTCGGGAGCATTGGCACTTGCGGCCGGAGCGATTGCCGCATATATGGGCTTAAGCCTTTTTCCGGTATCTGTTATTTCTTGCGTGGTGGTTTTCGTACTGGAACTGTTTATTTAAAGAATTTCCAATACTGCAATTCAGGACACACTTTTTGACAAGGTGTGTCCTTTCTTTTTACCCTTTTACCGAATAGAATTTAAGAGAAAAAGAAAACGGAGGGGTTATAGTCTTATAACCGTTAGAATGCAAATGAGTAACTATTATCTTGGAATAGACATAGGCGCCTCAAGCGGACGGCATATCCTTGCACATACGGAAGAGGGAAAGCTTTTGCTGGAAGAAGTTTTTCGTTTTCCAAACGGAAATAAAGACGCAGGAGATGAGAAGGTTTGGGACGTCGATGAGCTTTTTGAAAACATCATCAAGGGTTTATGCGAATGCAAACGTATCGGGAAAATTCCGAAGTCCGTCGGAATAGACACTTGGGGAGTTGATTTTGTGCTTCTTGATAAAGAAGGCAAACGTATCGGTAACGCCGTTTCCTACAGAGACAAGAGGACAACCGGAATGGACAGGAAAGTTAATGAGTACATTTCGGACGAGAAACTTTACAAAAGAACCGGCATACAGAAGCAGCCTTTTAATACGATATATCAGCTGATGGCAATCAGGGAGACTGCTCCCGGCGATCTTAAAAAGGCCGACAGTATGCTGATGATTCCGGATTATTTTAATTACCTGCTTACCGGGATAAAGAAACAGGAATATACTAACGCAACGACTACGGGACTTATTAATCCTGCTGCCAACGATTGGGATTATGAGTTGATTGATATGCTTTCATATCCGAGGCAGATTTTTAAGGAAATCATTAAGCCCGGAAACGTTTTGGGACATTTCCTGCCTGAGATTTCAAAAAGAGTCGGTTTTGACGCGCTTGTATGCGCTCCGGCAACGCATGATACGGGGTCTGCTGTTATGGCAGTTCCGACAGACAGTGATGATGCGGTTTACATAAGCTCCGGCACCTGGTCTTTGATGGGGTGCGAACTGTTATCTGCAAACATTTCCGACAAAGGCCGCAAGGCAAACTTTACAAACGAAGGCGGATTTGACTACAGATACAGGTTCCTTAAAAACATCATGGGTCTTTGGATGATTCAGTCGGTCAGAAACGAGATCGGAAAGAATTTGTCCTTCGGAGAAATTTGCGAAGGCGCAAAAAAAGCGGGTATAGAGTCACTCGTTTCGGCAAATGACGACAGGTTCTTGGCTCCCAAGAGTATGACGGAAGAGATTAAAGCCGCCTGTCATGAAACAGGGCAGCAAATACCTCAAAATATCTATGAGTTTGCACGCGTTATTTATCGTTCATTGGCGGTTTGCTACAAAGAAACGATTCATGAGATGGAAGAGATTACCGGAAAGACCTATTCGTCCATCAACATAGTCGGCGGAGGGTCGAATGCCGATTATCTGAACGAGCTTACGGCACTTGAAACCGGGAAGACGGTTTACGCGGGTCCGACCGAAGCTACGGCAATCGGAAACATAATCGCACAGATGATTGCGGCGGGTGAGGTTAAAAACCTTAAAACGGCGAGAAAATTAGTTTTTGATTCATTTAAAGTACAAACAATAGGAGGCAAATAACATGAGCTACGAAAGTGCAAAGAAAATGTATGAAAAGTTGGGAGTTGACACGGAAGCAGTCTTAAACAAGCTTAAGGACGTGCCCGTATCCCTTCATTGCTGGCAGGGCGACGACGTTACCGGATTTGATCACGACGGCCCCTTGACCGGAGGAATTCAGACAACAGGAAACTATATGGGAAAGGCCAAGACTCCCGAAGAATTAATGGCTGACATTGAGGAAGTCATAAAGCTTACTCCCGGTAAAAAGAAACTTAATCTTCATGCTTCTTATGCTATTTTTGAAAACGGAGAATGGGTTGACAGAGACAAGCTGGAGCCTAAGCATTTTAAGAAATGGGTTGATTTTGCAAAGAAACATAACATGGGCATCGACTTTA
Source organism: Anaerovoracaceae bacterium (assembly GCA_963649855.1). Classification (GTDB taxonomy): domain Bacteria; phylum Spirochaetota; class Spirochaetia; order Treponematales; family Treponemataceae; genus Treponema_D. The sequence goes on along the minus strand of CAVJKK010000193.1, from coordinate 273 downwards.
ACCCCACATATTTTTCTTCGGACAAGGTAAAGGACGGCTTAACGCTTTCAAGCCCCGATGAAGAGACGAGAAAGTTCTGGGTGGAGCACGGAAAGGCCTGCATCCGCATCAGCGAATATTTTGCCAAGGAGACAGGCGTTCCCTGCGTAATGAACATTTGGACCGGAGACGGCTTTAAGGATATTCCGGCAGACAGACTCGGCCCCAGAGCAAGGTACAAAAAATCACTTGAAGAAATTCTTTCAGAACCCTTTAATAAGGATCTTGTAAAGG